>CALRBL010000012.1 GCA_943354075.1 Candidatus Nomurabacteria bacterium
GAAAACGTCGAGGCCAGCACCAGCAATCACCTTGTTCTTAAGCGCCTCAATCAAAGCTTTTTCATCAACAACTGGACCTCGGGAGGTATTGATGAGAAACGCTGTCGGCTTCATCATTCGCAATTTTTCCGCGTTCATCAAATGCTGTGTCGCGGGAAGAAGTGGCACGTGGAGACTGACAACATCTGCTTCTTTCAAAAGTTCTTCGAGTGAGCCACATCTCTTTGCGTCCAACTCCTTTTCAATACGTTCATTCTGGATCATGTCGTGATAGATGATTGTACAGTTGAAGCCATGCTTTGCCATGCGAGCAACCTCGCTTCCGATTGCGCCTGAACCGACAAGTCCAATAGTTTTTCCTGAGAGATCGCTACCGATGAACGCCATCGGTGTCCACCCTTTATACTTTCCTTTTCGTGCAAAACGATCACCTTCTACCATTCGAGTAGTGAGACCGAGAATCAACGCCATCGCCTGCTCCGCCACCGGATCGTTGGAACTTCCCGCAGTGTTAGTAACCATGATTCCGCGCTTCTTAGCTTCCGCAATATCGATGTTGTTGTATCCGACAGTATACGAAGCAAAAATCTTTGCGGTTGGCACCACATCGAATATTTTTGCATCCACTGGATCAGTGAGAAGACACATCACCGCATCGTAGGGATGCTTCTTGAGATATTTGATGAGCTCCCTTTGTGAAGGCACTTTATCTTTCGGATACACATCCACTTTGTAGCCCTTGTCGGTGAGCATCTTGATGCCCTTTTCGGGAATTTGTCGGGTAATAAAAATGGCTTTTTGGGTAGTGGTTGGATTATTCATAAATGTTATTATACCGTCATGAAAACATTTACACCACGAACATTCAATATTCCCGAACTCAAGGGAATCTCAAAGAAAAGCATCGACATCCATATCAACCTTTACGAGGGTTATGTGAAGCACGCAAACCTCATCAATGAGAAGATCGACGAGATGAGCAAAGATCCTGTATCTGCCGAGGTCAACAGCTATGCCATCAATGAGATGCAACGCCGCTTCAGCTTCGAATTCGATGGTATGAAGAACCATGAATACTTTTTTGAACAGCTCGAAAACGTAGGGCACCTGAGTTCTCTCACACTCATAGACAGCCCCTTCAGAGTTGCCATAGAGGAAGAATGGGGAACGTTTGATACTTGGATGAAACGGTTCACCGCACTTAGCCTCACTCGCGGTATCGGATGGGCGATTCTTTCATACGACAAGGCAAATAGCCGTTTCGTACATTCTTGGGTAGATGAGCAGCATATCGGACAACTTTCGAACGTCGAAGTTATCCTCGCGCTCGATATGTGGGAGCACTCATACTTTTTAGACTATGCCCCCGCTGAAAAGAGCAAGTACGTCGAAGCCTTCTTCGAGAATCTCAACTGGGTGAAAATCGAGGAGCGTTTTACAAAGGTAAAAAACTAATTTAAGACAGATATTTCCTTTGCAATTTCAACGATTCGTAGAATATACCGCAACATCACAAACGAAACAAAAGAAAATGGATATGAAATGCTGATATTAAAATAAGAGACAGTTGTTGCAACAAAACCTGCAAGCATAGTGAACGGCAAGAACGAAAGTACGAGAAGATTCGCAGGAAAAGTAACGAGTGCAAATGATCCATTCATCCACAGAAGATAGGGTAATAGGAAAATTTGAACAGCAAGAGTTGAACAGATGATCTCCCCTGCCCATGGAATGACTTTTTTAACGAGAGGTGATCCAACGATCAGTGCGAACGTCGCCATGAATGAAAGATGGAAGGACGGATCGTAGCGCAAAATAAGCGGGTTCCACAAGACCATCAGAACTCCCGCCACAAACAAGCCTCGAAGTGCGCTGTACATATTGCCCGTCTGTTTTCCGAGAAGTGCGATGAGGGCCATAATAGATGCTCGAATAATCGTAGAACTTCCTCCTGCCATAATCGCAAAAAGAATAATACCAATTGCACCAGAACCAAGCGCAATCCCTCGTGGTAAAAATGAAAGCATTTTGATAAACGCCTCCGCGACAATTGTGACGTTGTACCCCGAGAGCACCACAATATGAACGAGTCCCGCGTCTTTAAAATCTTTTTCCAGCGTTGCACCAAGCCCACCCTTCCCTGCGATGAGCATACCGGAAAGAAGAGAAGATTCGGGACGGGGTAACACTTGTTGAATATGATTGATAAACGAATCTTTAATAACAAAAAGATGCATCTTGAGAAAATTCCCATGACCTTTCGACACAAGAGTAACCGTCGGAGCAGAAAGGATGTAATAGATATCTTCCTTAGCGAGAAACTTTTGATACGGAAACGTACGACCCGCATCAGTCTTGAAGTCTTTTGGGGCTTTTAACTTTCCTTCAACCGTTACCTGATCGCCATATTTGAAACGCGGATAAAAAGGCGCTTGCACCAAAATCTTCTGTTGCCTCGGCACACCTTCGATATCAACAATAACTTCCTGATAAAAAGATTTCTCTTCGGGTTCTTCGACAACAATCCCTCTCACGCAAAGAGTCTTTCCAAGTAGACTATCAAGAAGTGGTTGATGGTATCTCTGGTATACAAAAAGCCTGATCAGGAAAAAGATTACTAGAATTAGAAAGATAACAATATAAAAGCGATGCTCGCGCATCGCTTCATCGAACCATATTTACTATCAAGAAAACCCGAATATTTACTAAATTTTTCCTAAACTCTTTATCAATTCTTTTTCCTCATCAGCATTCAAAGCTTTTTTGAATCGCGCGCCTTTCGCACCATCCACGCGCCTCTTACACTCTTCCCATGTCTTATGCGTCATCACGAGTCCATCTACTTGGCTCACATATGAATATGCTTTACCTTTGTTTTTCTTACCACTCGCACTCGCGCCGACAATGCCAGACATTGTAATATCGAAGGGATCGAAATGATAATCGGAAAGCTTACCTTTGAAAAGGTCACCTCCGTTTCCAGTTGCTATCTCGTCACACCTTTCATTACCAGCAATTCCCGCATGACCTTTGAGGAGTTTCCATTCAATCTTCTTACCTCGTGTTGCCGACATGAGAGCTTTCCAGAGATCTACGTTTGAGACGGGATCTTTGGTCGAAGTAACCCAACCATTTTTTTCCCAACCAAACACCCACGCGGTGATACCTTTCATAACATATGAAGAATCGAGACGTACTACAAAAGTTTTTTCCGCCATCTGTGCTTTGTCATAGTACACATCGAAACCCTCGAAGGCTTTGATGACTGCCATCATTTCCATGCGATTGTTAGTAGTCGGAGATTCCTCTCCTCCCCCTTCTTCAACACGCATTTCGCCAGTGGCATTAGGGTATATAGCGATATAGCCCCAACCTCCAGGACCTGGATTGCCGCGTGATGAGCCGTCGGTAAAGATGGTAATTTCGTTTGAGTTCATAACAATGACTCCCATTGTACAATGGGAGTCATTGTATGCAAAAGACAAAAGAAAAGGCCGGGCGGTTAGGAAACCGCCCGGCCTTTACAAAACGGAGCACACATTCCTAGGGTTTAGGATTACGGAGAGCATTACCCAATCCGTTGCTTCGCCCAGTGTCGGGTACACGACCCATTGGACTACTCAGGATGCGTCTAAGACGCTCACCTCTAAGCGTTCACGCCGAGAATGTTTCCCGTCTCTACTTTTGAAACATTCCAAGCGCGGCACTTGTTTGAGGCCCTACAACCCCGTGGCCAAAGCCACAGTTTGTCCTATTCCCCTTTCACAGGGAATCGCGTTCCGCGCGTATTTTGCTTTGTTCAGTCAAAGGAACGGTGCTGTAAGAATAGTACCTCGGTCAAAGTGAGACGTCTACAATTCGAAGACGCAATTCAGGATAGTTCTTAAAGGTCGACCTCTCCAATGTCGCCACAAGATCGAACCTCGATCCGGCAGCAAGACCTGCGAATTTCTCATCCTCTTCGGCGAAAAACGAAATTGCAGAAACCTTTTTGCCATTTTCTTTGGTGAAAATAATTTCCATATGTTCTTTCAACTTTCCAAAACGTTTTACATCAGACGCGGTCACACCCTTCAAGAGAAAGAGTGGTTTTGTGTTATCCATACCAAACGGCGCAAGCTTGTCCACGATGTCCCATAGTCTGAAATCAATGTCATCGAGTGACAGGAGATGATCAGCGAGGAGCTCTTCATCGATTACATGAAGATGCCCATCATACAACTTTTCATATGAAGTATTGAGTGCATCATCAAGAAGATGTGCATGTTCGGTAAGCATCGAAAATCCCCCCGACATTTTGTGACCACCACGATCGATAAAAATATCATCGGTGACTGCATGCATGAGTGCCACCACATCGGTCTTTCCCTCCGAACGACAGGAACCTTTCAAAATATCTTGCACACCATCCGACTCGCCTCTTCCCCAGAGAAACACGGGTTTCTTGTATTCTTTCATCAAACTATTAGCAACCAATCCAAGCACAGCAGGACGCCACGAGGGATTTCCGAGAACAATCACCTTCTTGTTTATAAGACCACGACTCGCAATCTTATGTTGAATTTCTTTAGCAATCGCTCCCACTGCTCCCTTTCTTTCGTTGTTCATCCCATTAAGTTTTTCGACAAGCTCCGTTGCTTCTTGTTCGTCTTCAGTTGAAAGCAAACGAAATGCATCGATTGGCTCCCCCATACGCGAAGCAACATTTATTCGTGGAGTAATCATAAACCCGACATCATCTTCAGTGAGATCTTTTTGCGAAATTTTAAGTGATGAGAGAAGTTTCTTAAGCCCCACTCGTAGAGACTTACGAAGGACCTTGAGACCATAATTCGAAAAGACTCTGTTCTCCCCTTTCAAAGGAACCATATCGGAAAGCGTAGCAATACCCACCATATCCAAAAGCCATTTTTCTTTTCCTTCAGGAACTCCTCGTCGGTCCTTCTTGAGAAGTGCTTGGATGAGTTTAAAAACTACTCCCGATCCACAAATCATTTGATCTGGATATTCAGGGCTTGTCTTTGGATTAACAATCGCAAACGCAGCAGGAAGCACGGGTCCCGGAAGATGATGGTCGGTAATAATGACATCCACCCCGCCTTTGTTTGCCATAGCAACTTCAGCAACTCCTGTGATACCGCAATCGATAGTGATGATCACTTTCGCTCCATCTTTAGTGAGCATTTCAACAGCATCAGGATTGAGGCCAAAACCTTCTTTGTGTCGATGTGGAATATACACTCCGACATTGGTATAACCGATCATTTTAAAAAAATCCGAGAGAACCACAGCCCCTGGAATTCCATCCGCATCATAGTCACTCCAAATCATAATCTTTTCATTCTTATCAATCGCCTGACCAATACGAGTGACTGCTTTCTCCATATCTGAAAGAAGAAATGGATCATTGAGTCCAAGATCGTATGAAGGATTCAAAAAATTCTCTCGCTCCGCAGCATCAGTAACACCACGATGATACAAAAGATGATCGAGAAGTGTTTCCCCTTGGAAGGGTCGGACAGAGTAGGATTTCATTGGGGAGAGTATAGCACTGATGGGCATCTTCTTGCATAAATTAATGTAGTTTTTGATACCATCATATTGACTCGTTAGATAATTTAGTATGCTGATAGGTGACTGGTAAGATTAGTAGTCAAGAAAACACCTCACACTGAGGTGTTTTCTTATTTCTCCAGCGCCTCCACACCAATCAACGTCCCTTTCAGCAGAAATTCGAGCATTGCTCCCCCACCTGTCGAGATGAAGGTAAATTCATCCATGAGTCCGAGCTCTTTGATAGAAGCAAGAGTATCACCACCGCCAACAACAGAATCTGCAGAACTTTGCCCGATCAGTTTTGAGAGCGCAATTGTTCCCTCCTTGAATCCTTTTTCATAGTCACCGAGAGGTCCGTTCCAGAGGATATATTTTGCACCCATGATATGCGGTCGAAGTGCTTCGATATCTTTCGGTCCCGCATCCATGATCTTGTCACCATCCCATACAAGATCTTCGGGCAGCATGATCTTGGGATTTGAAACAATAGCGCTTAGAGAAGTAGTGACAATGCCAGACATTGAAGAAACGAGTGATTCTTTCACATCGACTCCTTTCAACTTAAGAAGATCATTTGCGAGTGCTCCACCGATAAACATCTTGTCAGCCCTGTCGAGAAATTTCTCAATCAAAGGTAATTTGGTTTCAAACTTTGCACCACCTAATATAAAAAGAAATGGATGAGGTGTGGAGTCGCTAATTCCCAAATGCTTGATCTCATCAGAAAGAAGTAGTCCCGCATAGTGAGGAAGATGTTGAGGAACCCCGACAATTGAGGCATGCTCACGATGAGAAACAGCAAAAGCGTCGTTTACATACATATCGGCAAGCGCGGCTAATTTGCTGGCAAATTCTGGATCATTCGCTTTTTCTCCTTCATAGCGACGGATATTCTCAAACAAAATCACTTCGCCATCTTCAAGCATCTCGATACCCTGTCGTCCTTCATCACTAAAACAATCTTCAGTGAAAGAAAGTGAGAGTTGTTGAGAAAGAAGATCAAAAACAGGACGAAGAGTAGGCATCTCTACATCTTTTGTTTCAATGTGACTGATGAGTAATAATTTTGCACCATTATCTCGAAGGAATTTTATGGTTGGAAGTGCACGCTCGATACGGTAATCATCGGAAACTTTTCCATCTTTGATGGGCACATTGAAGTCCACTCGTACGAGCACTTTCTTTCCTCTGAGGTCATCGGCTTTAAGCTGGTTGATTGTGGTAATCATATATACAAATTAAGAAAGTGAGTCCATTACTTTAGCAATGCGGAAAAAATCATCTGCATTCAGACTCGCACGACCAACAAGAAGACCATCCACTTCCCCGCCTTCAACAAGTTCGCGAGCATTGTCGGGATTGACTGAACCCCCGTAAAGAATGGTGACGTCGAATGCTTTTGCTTTTCCGTAAAGATCCGCAAGTACTTTTTTGATAAAAATATTGCGTTGGTGAATCTCGTGAGAGGTAATCGGATTTTTAGCTCCAATTGCGGAAAGTGGTTCGTAGGCAATCACCACTTCGGTGATATTTGCAGCGACGACACCTGACAATCCTTTAGTAAGCTGATTTTTGATAAACGAAAGATAATTAGCATTTTCATCCATCGCAGACTCTCCCACACAAAGCACGGGGCGAATCTTTTCAGCGAGAAGTGCTTGAATCTTTTTACACACATCTTCATCCGTCTCACCCATGGCACGACGCTCAGAATGTCCAACGATAGCAAAAGCAGCTCCAAGACTCTTGATCATAGAAGCAGAAACTTCTCCGGTATAGGCACCACCTCTTTCCTTGGCAACATTCTGCACACCATAGAAAAATTTCTTTGAAGATGACCTTGTTTTGAGAGTAGAAAAGAAAATAGAGGGAGGGCAGATGACCGCTATCGTCTTTTTTATGCTTCCTATCTTTCTTTTAATGCTGTCATTCAAGACCTGTGCCTCTTTCAGAGTATCGGGACTCATCTTCCAGTTACCGATTACCATTTTTCTCTTTTTCATGCCGACAGTATAGCACTACTGCACGATCTCCTTCCAATTATTCACGCTCCAGGTACCCCCGGGACCACTCGCAAAATTAATGCTCGACAATCCGCTCTCATAATTAAGGGTTGTTCCTCCGGTCAAAGTCATATAGTTGGCAGTAGCGGCCTTTGCACTTGCTCCTCCGGTGAATCGGATACCCCCTTTTTGTGCTGAAAGCACTACCGAACCCACTCCTCCTGATTGTTCGATGGCATAATCGGTGCAACTGGTAGGCAATGCACAGTTGGTATTTGTCGAAACAAGAAGCACATAGCTTCCTGTGGTTCCATTTCCTGAAATATAGGCACCTCCCGTGAGATCAGAAGTTCCATCCACCACAATTACTCCTGCGGCAGAACCAAAAGATGATCCAAGAACAATCCTTCCACCACCATTCAAACTAAGGTTTCCTGTCACATAGAGATTTCCGTTGAGGGTGAGGGTTCCGCCCCCACCCACTGTCAAATTTCCATTGATCTTCATCACTCCGGTAGTAGAAGTAGAAACACTACTTCCAATACTCCACGTAGATCGCACTATTCCGGCTGCGGCATCTGCCTTCCATGAGTCAATGAGAGAATCAACGATAGGAAAAGCCTCGGGGGCTGGGTCAGCCTGTGAAGTATCGCAAGGTTTGTTAGTGCTTCCTGTTGCGATCTGACAATATGCTAAATTTGCTCCTGAAATAGTAACGTCGGTAAGTTTGTGAGCATGAGCATCACCTCCCGAAGCACCCACAGTGATCGATGTAATAGTTCCTGTGTCCCCTCCCATGTACATATCAAAATAAGTATCAAGAGTTGCAGGAGTGGTTGAAGCCCATATACCACCTTGAGTACCCAATTTTGCGGTACCATTCGCATAAGTAGAAGATGCTGCCCCCCATGAATAGTAATTACCCCATGAGTTTGAAGTGTCGAGCACTATCCAGTAGGTAGTACCAGGGGTGAGCGAAGCGGGAGTAGTGAACGAAACAGATGTATCGGTCTGAGTAACAGGCACCGCAGAAGCAAGAAGTGTTGCGGAAGCGAGAGTGGTGTTTCCTGGGCTGCTTCCTGAATTATTCACAATACGCACAGTGATGTCGTTTGCCCATGCAGTAGAATTTTTCTTTAGGTAAAGACTGAGGGAAACCAGAGGTGAAGTGGTAGACACTTTAAAACTCTGTGCTGCATCATTGGGGCGTGGATCAGCACCTGTAATTTGCCCTCCAAACTCAACCTGATATGAAGGTGGTGTGGTGGTACCATTGGTTTGATCAAGAACTGGATCTGAACGATTCGCTACATATGCGGAACCCGTAACAAATGTCGAGGCAGAACTGCCGGTAATATCGCCATTTGAATACACACTTCCATTGATACCCGCACCTCCTAACAAGCTTATACCTCCTGTTCCTGCCTGAAGACCATAATTAAAGGAGGTTCCTGCAATCTGTGAGTAGAGACTCTGAACTGAACGTCTCGTATTAACATTGTTCCCTGTTGCGACGATTTGTTTTGATGTACCAAAGTCAGTCACTGCCGCAGTCGAGGTGGCGTTATTAAGAGAAAGAGAGAGAGTTGAGGGTAGTACCCTTCCGCTGTTCAGTCGATAAAGTGCGTCGTCGTTCAGAGCTTCTGCCGCAACATATCCTTGCGCAGAGTTTACATAATTTGCACTTGCACGTATTTGCTCACCAATAGGACGAACGACCGCAACAATGAGAGCAAAGCTGATGACAAGAAAAAAGATAACGGAGATCATTACCACCATTCCCTCTTGCCCGCTTCGATTATATCTTTTTGATTTCATATTAATTGTATGAGCCGCGAAGCATCACGGTGTTATAAAAATTCTTACCACCAAGAGTCAGTTCGATCTTTACTCCCACAGAATTACCACTATCGATCTGTCTGAAGATAAGTGAGGTGACGGTTGTCTTTCCATCGGTAAGAGGACCAAATAACACTCCATCTTTATCCATCATTACTGTTTCTCCTCGAAGATAGAATTTTACTGTATGGGCAACCCCCACGCTGTCAGTACTACGCAAAAGGAGTGATCCTACTGCAACTCCGTACACCGTCTCTGATCCATCAATACTTTCTGATTGTCTGATATGTCTTGTCATCTGATCCATCGCAGACAAAGCACTCATTTGGGTATTTTTTACTGTTCGAATTTGTCTATATGATCGCGTCAGAAGAGATGAGGAATTCATGATAGCCGCTAAGAGAATAGCAAAAAGAGAGGCGTAAATAATAATTTCAACCAACGTATAACCTTTTTTTGTATTGAAGTGCTTCATATTAATTATTGAAAATGTCAGATATATAAGACTTGAGAACATACGTCGACGTAGCAGTACCCTGCATCCATGCAACAGAAACCGTCAGCAGCTTGGTATCAGCATCCAATGTCCCAGCTGAGGCAAGATTGTAACTTCCGTCACGATAAGCATTTTGGACGGTTAACGTTCGAGTAAAAGTACTATCTATCGAAGAAGATGTTGTGGTCGCCATAAATTTCGACAAAGTAGGAGACCAATAAAGATAGTAGGTAGTATTTGTTGAAAGTGGAGATAAGCGCGTAGCATAGCTTTCGTCGCGCATAGAACGAAGTGCTTCAAGCCCCTCCTCGGCAAGCATGGCAGCTTGAATGCGCGGAAGAGTTTGAAAAGAATATTTTGTAAGTGTGGAATACACTCCAATAATTGCGACAAAAGAAGTAGCGATGATCGCTGCGCCGACAATGACTTCTGCAAGTACTATTCCTTTTGTATATTTCATACTCATACTATTGTATCTCGGCAAGACCTGTTCCGCGAATGATGATTGTTAGTGCAGAAGTGGTTGCAGCTTTTGGAGTGAGAGT
>CALRBL010000013.1 GCA_943354075.1 Candidatus Nomurabacteria bacterium
GTAGGTGTATGGACCGTGTCTCAGTTCCATCGGTGGGGGTCAGGCTCTCACCTCCCCTAGACGTCAATGCCTTGGTAGGCTTTTACCCTACCAACTAGCTGATATCCCGCAGGCTTTTCCCAAAGCGATAAATCTTTACTCCTTAGAGACTATCCAGTATTAGTACGCCTTTCGGCGAATTATTCCAGACTTCGGGGGAAATACCTACGTGTTACTACCTCGTTTGCCACTGCTCTAAATATTGCTACAAAGAGCCGTTTGACTTGCATGCCTTATCCACGCCGCCAGCGTTCATCCTGAGCTAGGATCAAACTCTAAAATAAAAGTTGTAGTAAACTACAACAGTTTTTCTTAGAACGGAACAAAATAAAGAATAAAATGTTTCCAAGTTTATGAACGTGGCTGTTGCCTGCTATTAACAGGACTTTTGTGATTGATGTTGTTATCCGAAATTATATTTTTGAATTTTTCACAAGAACTTGCAGTTCTTTCAATCTTATAATTTCAATTTGATTTTCAAAGTACGCCTCCCGAATGCAAGGCTTACGCCGCACTTTCGAGAGGTTTCCCTAGTATATGGATATTCGTTATGAAGTCAAGCGTTTAAGCCATTTTTACCCAAAAAGCTTTAAAATGGCTCTAATTGGTCCTGAAACCCATCTTTTCTTTGGGTTTTTCCTCCTCTTCCAGCATGTGGCGGAGGGCTTGGAATACTATTTCAAATTGACCGTCGTATTTTTCCTCAAGATCTTCTAGTTTCTTTTTAAGTTCCTGATTCGAAATAAGTAATTCCCTAATCTTTTGAAAAGTGCGGAGAATTTGAATATTCATCTGAATGGCGATTTCGGTGTTAAGAACACTCGACAACATAGCAATTCCGAGTTCTGTGAAGGCTCTAATCTTGTGTCTTCTACCGCCGTATTTAGACTTAAAACTTGATATCGCAATTTGCGATATCAAGTTGAACGATTCTTTTTCAGTAAGACTGAACATAAAATCTTTAGGAAATCGGGAACTATTTCTTTTAACAGCCTCATTCAAACGCATCGTCTTGGTTCCATATAATTCAGCTAAGTCAAAATCAAGCATCACTTTTTGACCTCGGATAAAATAAATCTTTTTAGAAATAATGATGTCGGAATCTACCATCATCACATCTTAGATGTTCAGTACCAATCAATCTAGTTTTCCCTTTAAAAAAACTTGAGGTCGCAATTTGCGACCTCAAGTTTTACGCTTTCTTCCTTTTTTCCTGCCACTTCTGAATAGTCACAAGTAATGGAGATCCGATGAACACTGAGGAGTAAGTTCCCATGGCGATTCCGATGAACAATGCGAGGGAGAAATTACGAGTTGCTTCAGGACCAAAATAATACAAGGCAATGAGAGAAAGAAGCACAGTCAAAGAGGTGTTAATGGAACGAGTGAAGGTCTGACTAATACTCTGCCCCACTACCTCTTCGAAAGGTGTTGCGGGAACACGCTTAGTGACCTGCTTCTCGGCGTCGAGCTTGAGGTTCTCACGCACACGATCGAATACCACGATAGTGTCGTGCACAGAGAAACCGAGAATAACGAGAAGTGCTGTCACAAAGAGTGCGTCGATCTCGAGACCGTGATAGTGCCCGAGGATGGCGAAAGCTCCGGTAGGCACAATGACATCATGAAGGAGTGCAATAATGGCGATAAGGCCGTATTTGAAAGACGAGACCGGCTCAGAAACTTTACGAAAAGCGAAGGTGATGAAGAGCACAATTGCAATCATAACGAGAATGATCGAAATAATAGCTTTGCTCTGGAGCTCCTTACCAAGAATCGGTCCGATTGAGTCGGATCGCTTCACTTCAAATCCTTCGTTGCCGCGAGCGAGTGCGGTCACAAAGAGTGTTCGTTCCCCTTCTGAAAGCGCCTTGATACGGATGATATAGCCTTCCTCACCAGTAGGACGAATGGATGCCTCTCCAATATTCTGCGCACTAATAATGTCCTCCACATTGTCTTGCTCGGGACGCTGGTTTTCTGCGTAGGAAACTTCGAGAATAGCTCCTCCTTTGAAGTCGATACCAAAGTTGAGTCCCCAGATCATAACCGCCGCGATAGAGCCTGCAATAAGAAGTCCTGAGATGATGTAGAAGATTTTTCTGTGTCGTACGATGTTCATATATTTTAGGTTATTTCTTTTTATTTCTTGAAATGGAAACCGTTACTGAAAAGGAATTTGATAAAAGGTTTATTGGCAGTTTCGGGATTCTTCGGAACAATCGCAAGGAGGAAAGTACGGGATGCGGTAAGCGCAGTGAACATGGAGACAATCACACCAATGAGGAACACCAATGCGAATCCCTTGATGAGGGCGGTGGTTGCGAAAGCGAAAAGAATGATTGCAGTGATGATACTTGAAAGGTTTCCATCGCGGATAGATGTCCAAGCACGATTGAATCCTTCGTGGATAGCGTCGTGAAGGTTCATTCCCTTCTTGAGTTCTTCTTTCATTCGTTCAAAGATGAGAATGTTTGCATCCACCGCCATACCAATCGAAAGGATGAAAGCGGCGAGGCCGGTAGAAGTGAGTGTGACGGGGATGACCTTGAAAAGAGCGAGGTTCATGGCGACATAAAGCATGAGGGCGAACGTAGCAACGAGGCCCGGCAATCGATACCAAACAATCAAGAAGAGAGCGATTATGGCGAAGCCGATGAGACCCGCCTGAAGGCTCTTACTGAGGGCATCGGCTCCAAGAGATGCGCCGATGGTCTGCGATCCAATGAGAGAGATAGGTACGGGAAGCGCTCCGAAATTAAGGTTGCGGACGAGCTCCTGTGCTTCGAGAGTGGTGAAGTTTCCAGAGATGACCGCCTTTCCGTCGCGGATCGGCTCATTAACGACAGGCTCGGAAATAGGCTTTCCGTCGAGGAAGATACCGATAACATTACCGACATTCTCTTCAGTGATCTTGGCAAAAAGTTCCTTTCCTTCGTCGTTGAACTGGAGGGATACCATAGGCTGGCGGGTGGTGCGATCGAAATCAACCAATGCGCGTTCGAGAAGGCTTCCATCGAGCTTGGTAGGAATATAGATGAGAGAAGGAACCGTAGTGGTTCCTACTTTTGTAAATGTGGTGCTCGCAACGCGGAAATCAAGAACGGGAGTCTGTCCGATGAGGGCAACTGCTTTGTCGATGTCGGTGACACCCGGAAGCTCGACGACGAGCTTGTCGATGCGCTGACCGTTCACATTTGCACGCTCGGTCTGGACGAGGGGCTCAGAAACACCGAACACGTTGATGCGGCGCTCGATGGTGTCGCGCAAAGACTGCATCGACGCGTCGATGTCACCGGAAGAGAGTTTTGAAACATCAGCCTGATACACGAGGTGAGTTCCTCCGTTAAGGTCGAGCCCAAGCTTGAAAGGCTTGTGAGTGTCTCCGTATGAGTAATAACCGACAGCAAGACCAAGAACTATCAGGATAATGGCTACAAAGCGGGTATTTTTCATATATGTTGGTGTGGAGGCAATATAACCTATTTCACGTATTTTGCATACCTTCCCTCAACCTTTACAAAAGCCTCTTTTGAAGGGAATTTGTATTGATAGCCGTATTGCTTGGTGAGTTTGGAACCATCTACGGCGATTGGGTATGAGTACGATTTCCAACCACCTTTTGAAGTAGGGACTTTTCCTTGAGAGAGGTGCCAGAACGCGAAGAAAACCGGTCGGATCATCCATGGGGTGACCGACAAAGTTTTCTTCCCTACTGCTTGCGCCATGTCGGGACCAAGAACTGCAGGACCGGGTGGGCAGATATTAAAGACTTCGTAGGAACCTTGAAGATCGTTGAAAACAAAAAGAGAAACAATGTCAGCAACATCATCTTCGTGGATGAATTGTCGGAGCCATTTTGGAGTAACAGGCACAAAAGAAACCAAAGCAGAAATCAATCGGTGCAACGGATTTGCTTTCAGCTGTCCTGAAAGTGCCGCCTGCAATCCGAAGCGGACACGCATGAAGCGGCCACGAGGGCCGGTGATCGCTGCGGGACGGACGATGAATACTTGAGGAAGAGTTTTCCCTTCAACCTTAAGAGCATCATATTTTGATTTGAGATGTTCTTCAACAATTCTCTTCTCTTCTGCGTAAAGATAATCACTTTTTCGAAACCCCTCTTCTTCTTTAAAGAAATGTGTGAGGCTGTTTTCAGGATACGCACCATACGAGGAGACCGTAGAGAAATAGACGAGCTTTTTTACGGAAGGAATCGAAAAGGCGAGGTCGAAAACATTGTCAGAGCCTGTCACATTCCATTTCCACTGGACATCTTTCTGACCATACATCTCGCGGATCTGCCATGCGGTGTGGACGATGGCGTCGGGAGCAAAAGCGCGGACTTTATCCTGCCAGCTGCCGGAAGCATCATCGTCGCCGAGATTCCCTTGAATAAACGAAATCTTGTTTCGGCTAAGATGCCCTTCGAGAAGATCAGAAAAAGGTTCTTTGTCGATAAGGAGGATAGCGTCAACGTCGGGACGCGAGGCGTATTGATCTGCAAGCATTGCTCCAACATAACCAGAGCCTCCAGTGATGAATAATTTCATGTGGCTAGTGTACTATTTACCACTCCTCGAGAGCAAGGTGCGAATAGTTTTCACGATAATGCGAACGTCGAGAACAACTGACCGGTTCTTCACATAATAGAGATCATAAGCAAGACGCTCTTTTGTTTCCTCGAGAGACTGCGGAGGTGTATCTTGATTTATCTGCGCCCATCCAGAAAGCCCCGGTTTGATAGTGCTTCGCACACCATAGTATGGAATAGTACGAGCCAACTCTTGTCCAAGATCATACATGTCAGGACGCGGACCAATGAGAGAGACATCACCTTTGAGTACATTCCAAAATTGTGGGAGCTCATCAATGCGAGATTTTCTTAAAAACGCTCCTACTTTTGTAATACGGGCATCCTTCTCAGCGACCCATATTCCTCGATCATTACTTTTCATACTTCGAAATTTAATAAATTTCACTTTCTTACCTCCCTTCCCTACGCGTTCTTGAACGATGAAAATAGGCCCTTTATCTTCGAGTTTGATTGCGACATAGACAAAAGGATAGAAGACGAGAGAACAAATACCTCCAACAAGAGAAAGGATAATATCAACGAAGCGCTTGAATGCGTCGTACATAAACTTTGGAGACGTTGAAATATTCTCGAGAAACCAGTTGTACTGGAGGATTGAAAATGGAATGCGTTTGAAAACATCTTCATAGACTTTGTACATCGCCACAAATCGAACTCGTTCGAAGATGAGATTGTAGAGAGACGGTAGGATCGAGCGGATCTTGTCATGTTCGAGATCTACCACCACAATGGTGGCCGAATTGAATCGGACCGCTTCGTGAATAATCTTTTCGATGTCATGCGATGTGCCATTGTCGATATCAACAATGGAAACGAAGCGGAGTCCGTAGTTGCCGTTCCTATTTAATTCATAAGACAGCTCTTCCATCTCCTTGCCAGAGCTTATAAGTATTGCAGGCTCTGCCCCACGCGGTTGTATAAGTGAATAGAGATAAAGACGCCAGAGAATAATGAGAAGGAATGAGATGACAAGATAAATAAAGAGGTTAGTCTTCGGAGAAATACCGAAGTACGGAACAAAGTAGAAAAAGAGGACCCCCATGATCGAACTTATGACTTGTGCACGTAAAATAATGTGAGGAAGTCTACTTTTCAGGATGACCGTATGCCTTTCGTAAAGGCCAGCCACATAGAATATGAAGACGGAAGTGAAGAATAAGAGAGAGAAAGGGTTAATATGTGCTAAAAAAAGACCTTTCTCAGGAGCCTGACCGAAACGCAGAAAAAGCATTATATAGAGCGCTGAAACGAAGAAAAAGAGGTCGCCGACGAAAAGTATGAGGGGTTCGCGGCGATTGGATATTTTCATTAAAGAAATGATACAATTAAATCTCATTTTATGGAAACCCCGAAAGAAGTCTCGAAAAAGAAGATTATGTTTGTCATCACCAAATCAAACTGGGGTGGCGCACAACGATATGTATACGATTTAGCAACATCACTCAGTAAAGAAGAGTTCGATGTAGAGGTAGTAGCGGGAGGTAATGGGATATTAAAAGAGAAACTTGAAGCGGTTGGGGTAGTCGTCACCTCACTTGATTCGATGCAGCGTGATGTTGATATTAAAAAAGAACTCACAAGCACGAAAGAACTTTTCAAGCTCTTTCGAAAAACAAAGCCAGACATTGTACATCTCAACAGCTCCAAAGCCGGAGGACTCGGCGCAGTTGCTGCACGACTTGCGGGAGTAAAGGAAATTGTCTTCACCGCGCACGCATGGGCGTTCAATGAAAATCGAGGAACCATGTCAAAAGCATTTATTGCTTTTCTACATTGGACCACCGTCTTACTTTCACACAGAACCATCGCCGTCTCTGACTCTGTAAAGGAACAAGTTTCCCACATGCCCTTCATGAACGGCCGCATCGAAGTGGTTCACCTTGGAATGGATGCCTTCGAACTCAAATCGAGGGAAGAGGCACGCACAGCGCTTGGTATAGATGGGCATCTTAGCGGCGGCCGCGAAGATGCCCATCTCATCGGCATGATCTCCGAACTTCATCCTGTTAAAGGCGTCCCGTATGCAATAGATGCCATCGCACTTCTACGAGAAGAGTACCCTGATTTGAAACTCTGCATCATCGGAGAAGGTCAGCAGCGAGAAATGATCGAGAAGCAGATCGTAAAACGACGACTTGAATCACAAGTTCATCTTGCAGGATTTGTTGATGACGCCAAAACGTATCTCAAAGCATTCGATATTTTTGTGCTCTCTTCCCTTTCAGAAGCTTTTGGATACACACTGATTGAAGCCGGACTTGCGAAAGTCCCCGTCATCGCAACATCTGTTGGGGGCATCCCTGAAGTTATCGATGAAGCAGGAATCTTGGTACCTTCCAAAAATGGCAGAGCGATTGCGGATGCCATAAGGACTCTTCTCACCAATCAAAGCGAAAAGGAACGTCTCGTCGAACTCCTTCATGCGCGAGTACTTGGAACCTTCAATAAGGCGGAAATGATCCGGAAGACGCTCGACGTGTATCGAAATAAGAGATAAACTATTCGCATGTCTTCAATTGAATTCGAAGAACCTCAATTAACACTACGAACCATCGATATTTCGGGAGCTGTTACTCACCACACTCCTCTACTTATAAAATACGGGATTGTAAAAGATCTTGCGACAGCAAATATAATCATGTGGGTTGTTGTTTTTGTACTTATCACCAGCTCCATCCTCATCTACACCTTCCGTCCTTCTGCAAATAGAGTAAAATACAGAGAGGATTACAGTCCAGAAGAATTGCGGCACATGCTCCCCTACACAGTGGACAACCTCCCCTCAAAATCAAAATGAAAAAAATAAAAAAAACATCCAAGGGATTTACCATACTTGAACTTATCGTAGTTGCTGCAATTATCAGTCTCTTAGCCTCAATTATTCTTTCAAGACTCGATCTTTCGAGAGCCAAGGCTCGTGATGCCCAGAAAGTGAGCGAACTCAAATCTCTCCAAAATGCTTTGGAGCTCTATTACCTCGATGGGACTGGATATCCAGGTAGTGCAAGTACTGATACTGGTTACTATAGCAACAGCCCTTCCGACAACACTATGACAAATATACTTCAACCTCTCGTGCAGGCTGGATATCTCTCAGTCATCCCGACACCTCCGAAAGGCACCCCTTCTGGATTGGATATCTATTACTACTATACCAGTGACGCGAGTGGTCTCCTCCCTTCATGTGAAGGCAAGAGACTTAATCAAGTTCCTTATATAATTTTTTTCGTTACCGAACTACCTTCTAACCTTCCAAAACTTTCATATGCAATTGCTAATTCCACAAATCTCACCCCTGTAAACAACGGTTACTGTCTCACTCTTTAGGTTTCATCAACCTATCAAGCACCGATAAATTCATTCTTCATAACATCTTTATGGATGGCTCGTGCGTATTTTCGCATGCTCATGAGAATTCCAAGGGCTGCAAATTCAATAATGAGATGAGACCCTCCGTAACTTAAAAATGGCACCGTGATTCCGGTCACAGGAAGCACCCCCATGTTCATTCCTACGTTTATAAAAAAATGACTCATAAACAATATCGCCACTCCCGCACCATACAGAATTTCAAAATTCCCTGCTCCACGAATAGCGTTTTTGAGAATACGATAAATAATGATTGTAAAAAGAAGGAGAACGAGCATCGAACCAATAAATCCCCATTCTTCTGAAAAAGCAGCGAATATAAAGTCGGTCTGATATTCCGGTAAAAAGTGTAGGCGTGACTGTGTACCATAACCGATACCCTTTCCGAATATCTGACCGGAACCCACGGTAATAGTGGACTGGTAAGCGTTGTAGCCGCTTCCACGTATATCTGCGAGCGGATTGAGGAAGTTCATCACACGAGCTTTCTGGTAATCGGCAAAAGCGAAATTCCACAAACCGGCAAAGGAAACTACTCCGATCACAAATACCGTGATGAGGTGCTTCTTTGAAATACCCGACACTAATACCATGCCGAGCCATATGAAAAAGATAATCACCGCAGACCCGAAATCGGGTTGCATCAGAATCAAAAAGAAAAGTATGAACGCGTAGAGTCCTGAAACAATAATGTGGCGGATGTTTGCAATCTCAATATGACGCCTAGAGAAATATTTTGAAAGAAGAAGTATGAGCATTAACTTGGCGGGGTCAGATGGTTGAATGGAAAAGAAACCGAGACGGAACCAGCTTTGTGCACCTTTTGAAACTGTACCGACAACGAACAAGAGAAGTAGCACTCCACAGGTGATGGCAAAACCAAGACTAATGATTTCGGTCTTTTTAAGAAACCGTAGATCAAGTGAACTGAAAAGAAAGAAAACTGCAATAGAAACCACAATCCAGATAAGCTGGCGTGTGAAATAATTGTCTGCTCCGGTAAAAGAACTCATAGTGATAAGCCCCGCACCTAGAAGAGGTATGGTCGCCCAAAAGAGAATCCAATCGATATGAGAAAAACGCTTGAGCCAGGTGAACATAGAGAGATAATATCAGAATCTAGAAAGGAATGCTGGGGACGATTTCGAGAGCGGTGGGCTTGCGTTCGCACATCTTGGTGCCGATCTCTCGATAGATTCCCGCAAGATCAGATGCAGTTGGAGCAAGGAAGAAATCTTCGGGAGCTGAGGCGATATTTTTCAAGAAGTCTTGATTCAAATCCTTACCAAGCCCAATCGTAAAGATTTTCGTACCTTTTGCTTTTCCTGCCGCAGCGAGCGCGAGTGCATAACTTTCTGGGTACTTTGAGTTCCCTGCTTTCAAAGGACGAGTTGCGACACCATCAGTGAGCACCACCATAATCTTTCCTGAGCTCAAACGATGTCTTGAGGATTCAAGTTCTTCGGAAGCTTTCCTGATACCGTCACCGATGTTGGTATTTTGAGTATT
>CALRBL010000014.1 GCA_943354075.1 Candidatus Nomurabacteria bacterium
CTGAATCCCACCCTAAGCCGAACGCCGCAGACCCTCACGGGACTGCGGCGTTTTTTGAATTAAATCTTGAAAGATAAATTCTTTCTCAAAGAATCGCTTGTATTCTCTTTTTACATTGCTATACTTTCATTGTCAGTCACAATGCCCTCGGGCACCGGGATACCGAAGCAGGATGCTGTGGGTATCTCATACAAAGAAAACGCTTGCGGAAACAAAAATGCCGCAAGTGTTTTCTGTATCTCCTTAAACTGAAATTTAGAAATTGATTCTATTCTTGAAATAAGCCTTTTCTCATCGATAAGTCGCAATTGAGAAAGTATTACCTGACTTGTCCTCCCTCCAAACATTATATGAAGCTGATAGGGTTTTTCTTTAAAGGAAGAAGTCAGAGAAACTGCCCAACACACCGAACCGCTGAATTTTTTTATAATAAGTACTGGTCGCCGAAAATCTTCTCCTTTTCCGTCTTGCTCATGCCCAACATTAACACCGGCTGTACACCACCATATCTCTCTTTCATGGAACACTACTCTTTTATCAAAAGCATCGATCCTTTTCTTAAGCGGCATCCATTTGTCGTGTTCCTTGGGCATGAGAAAAGTCTCTCATATACCATATCAAGAAATCTTTAAGAAAACCTCGGTAAATAATCAAGAAAAAACTCCCTCATTCATACTGAACGAGGGAGTTTTTTTCTTTGTATAAAATTTGAGACTATCGCTTCTTTCCAACCTTTCTTCGAGAGACAATGAGTACGTTTGAGTACTTCTTTGCTCGGCGTGACTTCTGACCCTTTCCAGTAGGCTTTCCGTACACAGAGATTGCTCGGCGTCGTCCACGTCCCTGTCGTCCTTCTCCTCCTCCGTGTGGGTGGTCTACAGGGTTCTGAGCAGTACCTCGAACGGTAGGACGAATACCCTTCCATCGTGATCGTCCTGCCTTTCCGAAGTTGACCAATCGGTGTTCGTCTTTAGAAACCTCACCAACAGTTGCCCATGATTCGTCGTTGATCTTTCGAACTTCAGTTGAAGGAAGTTTGATCTGAGTGTATCCGGCGTCCTGAGCGATGACTTCAGCATAGTTTCCAGCAGATCGCACAAGCTTGGCGCCTCCTGTTGGCTTGACCTCGATATTGTAAACGAATGTTCCTACGGGAATATTCTTGAGAGGAAGTTTGTTTCCAGGAGTAACAGGAGCTTTTTCAGATGCGATGATAGTTGATCCAACACCAAGAGACTTAGGAAGGAGCATGTAGCGCTTTTCACCGTCCTTGTAGACCACAACACTGATGTATCCTGATCGGTTTGGATCGTATTCAACAGTAGTGATCTTGCCTTCGATATCACGCTTTCCATATGAGAAGTCAACATCACGGAAAAGTCGCTTATGTCCTCCTCCTTTGTGACGAGTAGTGATGCGACCCTGGTTGTTGCGTCCATTTGATCGCTTGAAACCGCCTGTAAGAGACTTGGTAGGCTCGGAAGCAGTAAGGACACCTCGGAAGGTTGCTCCTGTCATGTTTCGTCTTGATGGTGATGTTGGTTTGTAGTGCTTCATATATGTGTTGGATATTATGAGATATCGATAGTATCACCCTTCTTAAGGAAAACATACGCTTTCTTTACTGCATTTGTTCTTCCGATTTTTCCTTTTGAAACAATCTTCTTTCCTTTGCCGTTAACAATGTTCACCTTGATCGGAGTAACTTTGTACGCGCGAGCGATCTCTTTTGCGATCTGGTTCTTGGTCGCATCCTTGGTCACTTCAAAAGCGTAGGCGTTTGATTCGCTGAGGATTGCAGACTTCTCGGTGACGTGAAGTTTCTTGATGGGATTAGTTTTTGCGATGTGCTTTGTCATATCAGTATATTATTTGGTTGCTACCTTAGCATTGAGCTTTGATTCGAGCATCTTGAAAGCCTCTTCAGGCTTGGTGATAACAAGATACTTGTACTTCAAAATATCAACAGGATGCATATTACGAACATCTCCGATTTCGATACTTGCGAAGTTATTGAACACTCGCTTTGCATCCTTTTCGCTCGATGATGCAGCAATGTAAGCCTTGTTGGTTTTCTTAGTAGAAAGTCTTTCAAAACCCTTTACCTTTCCGAGAGCGTCAATGAATCCCTTTCCGTGCTTGGTCTTAGGTTCGTCGAATGAAAGAGAATCGATAAAGATGATTTCTCCGTCACGCTGTTTCTTGGCAAGGATAGTAAAGAGTGCCTTTGCCTTCATTTTCTTGTTTACCTTTCGGTCGTAGTTCTTGTCCTTTCGAGGCCCGTGTGCAACACCTCCACCAACCCAGATAGGTGAGCGGGTAGATCCGTGTCGAGCGCGACCGGTTCCCTTTTGTTTCCAAGGCTTCTTTCCTCCTCCACGGACTTCTCCACGGTCTTTAGTGTGAGCCACTGGTGTTCGGCGTGATGATTCTTCTGAGACCACTACCTGGTGAACCAAGTCGGCATTCCAAGACAATCCGAAAATACTTTCGGGCAATGTGATGGTGCCTGATTCTTTTCCTTTAACGTTGTAGATTTTTGTTTCCATGGTGGTGATGTTTATCGCTACTTATCCTTTGATTTCGACAAGTGTGCCCTTGCGTCCTGGCACTGCTCCTTCGATGAAGATCTGATCAGCGTCGACACGAATGATCTTTAGATTCTTGAAGGTAACACGATCACCTCCCATTCGTCCAGCCATTCGCTTGTTCTTGAAGACACGCTGGAAACCAGCAGTTCCGATGGAACCTGGGCCTCGTTCACTATGCTTCTGTCCGTGAGTGCGGGGACCTCCTTTGAAACCATGGCGCTTCACGACTCCCTGGAATCCCTTTGCTTTTGAGATTGAAGAAACTTCGACTTTGTCACCTGCGACAAACACTGAAGGTTCGATGATATCTCCTACAGCCCAATCTGACTTCATGTTTTTCTTAGTATCCTTGGCTTTGTCGAGACGAATCTCTTTGATGTGAGCGAAGCTAGTTCCCTCTTTTACCTTTGCGAGATGTCCGCGAACAGGCTTTGAGAGGTTCTTGATCTTTCGATCTCCGTAGCCGAACTGTACAGCCGCGTAACCATCTTTCTCCTTGCTCTTGACCTGAGTCACAGTCGCAGCAGACACCTTGATGGCGGTTACTGGAAAGACCTGTCCTTCCTCATTGAAGATCTGGGTCATATTCTGTTTTGTTCCTAGGATGAATTTCATGGCAGTAGATTAAAGCATCTTCAGGTCAATATTGACTCCAGAAGGTAGTGAAAGATTGGTAAGGGCTTCGATCACGCGAGGTGATGGTGACAAGATATCGAGAAGTCGCTTGTGAACACGCATTTCAAACTGCTCTCGTGCGTTCTTGTAAACGAAAGAGGCGCGGTTGACGGTGTACTTCTTGATTTCAGTAGGAAGAGGTACGGGACCAAGAACTTTTGCATCATAGCGAAGTGCAGTATCCATGATCTGTTTAACGGAGTTATCGAGAATCTTGGATTCGTACGCACGAACACGGATGCGAAGCTTTGGCTCTGAGCCTTCAGTTGTCGTGGTTTTCTTTTTAGCTGTTTTTGTTGTTGCCATTTGTTTGGTAGTCAGCACTAAGGCTGTCTGGGGGATTTAAGCTACGATCTTGGTTACAACTCCGGCTCCCACAGTCTTTCCTCCTTCTCGGATAGCG
Organism: Candidatus Nomurabacteria bacterium; assembly: GCA_943354075.1. Classification (GTDB taxonomy): domain Bacteria; phylum Patescibacteriota; class Minisyncoccia; order Phycocordibacterales; family CALRBL01; genus CALRBL01. The sequence goes on from CALRBL010000014.1 coordinate 3,670, forward strand.
AAACGTGTCTTGTCTTCAAGAGCAACTGGGGCTACAAGCTTTACCTTGAAGGTAACAGTATCTCCAGGCATAACCATCTCAACACCTTCTGCGAGAGTAACTTCTCCGGTAACGTCAGTAGTACGGATGTAGAACTGAGGTTTGTATCCGGTGAAAAAAGGTGTGTGTCGTCCTCCTTCTTCTTTCTTAAGGATGTAAACTTCTGCTTCGAAATCAGTGTGGGGCTTCACGCTTCCTGGGAAGGCAAGAACCTGTCCACGAGTGATATCTTCTTTCTTGAGACCACGGACAAGAAGTCCTGCGTTGTCTCCAGCCATAGCTGAATCAAGTTCCTTGTTGAACATTTCGATTCCAGTAACGGCAGTTTTCTGAGTATCTCGGAGTCCAACAACTTCGATTTCGTCGTTCTTCTTGAGAGTTCCTCGTTCTACACGTCCTGTAACCACAGTTCCTCGTCCTTCGATTGAGAAGATGTCTTCAACTGGCATAAGGAAAGGCTTGTCGAGTTCACGAACAGGGAGTGGGAAATAGCTATCGAGTGCATCTGCAAGCTCGAGAACCTTCTTTGACCATTCGTCGGTGTTGTCCTTGGCTTCGAGAGCCTTAAGAGCAGAACCACGAATAACTGGAGCGTTTTCGTCGAATCCCTGCTTTGCAAGAAGTTCACGGATCTCGGCTTCAACGAGGTCGATCATGTCATTGTCGTCAACCATGTCGCACTTGTTAAGGAAAACGATGATCTTAGGCACTCCAACCTGCTTTGCAAGAAGAACGTGCTCACGAGTCTGGGGCATAGCTCCGTCTGTTGCGGCAACCACAAGAATGGCTCCGTCCATCTGAGCTGCACCGGTGATCATGTTCTTGATGTAGTCGGCGTGACCTGGGGCATCGATGTGGGCGTAGTGACGCGCGTTTGTTGAGTATTCGTTGTGAGAAAGGGCAATAGTAATACCTCGGGCCTTTTCTTCGGGAGCTGAGTCAATCTGGTCAACCGCCTTGAGCTTCACATCCATTCCGGCTCGTGAAAGCACATTAAGAATAGCCGCGGTAAGAGTAGTCTTTCCGTGGTCAACGTGTCCGATAGTACCTACGTTTACGTGAGGCTTTGTACGATCAAATGCATCTGCCATATATATTTAAAGTTAAGTTAATTGGGGCCCTAGTTCTCTTTTCCGGTACCATGTCTGGCATTGTTTAACGATGCCAGACATGGTACTAAAAAGTAACCTATGACCCGTGAATAATGTTAATAACCAAGAAATGTTCTGCGAAACAAAAAACGCAATCGCGTTGTAGGAGGCATGATATAGCAAGGGTGTTTCAATGTCAATAGAAAAGGCTGACTTTATGGTTAAAGTCGGCCTTTTCTGACCCACATTCAATTTCTTAGCTATTTCTTTGCTTTTTCTTCCTTCTCTCGGGCTGCCTCCACGACAGCTTCTGCCTTTTCCCTCTCTTCGGTTGCTTTGTCTACTTCCTGCTGTTTGTGCTCGATCTCTTTTTGCAAATCGTCCATAGATGGCACAGGAATTAAATTAAACCTTACTGCTGATTTCCATAGTGATTAATATCAACCTTATCCGGTATGGTTATATTGTCGTTTACTCCACGAATCGCGGGCAAGCCGTAGACGAAGAACAGCACCACCACGATTATAACCAAGACCACGCTGAGAACCATTCCAATACCATTCCCATTGTCACCGCCTCCATTTATTACGGTTGTCATATGTATTTGATTATTTGATAATGCAGGGCCACTTGGACCCATCCCCTCATCATATACCTCTCAAGATATTGCACGACTAAAAGATAACAAAAAAAACCCGCACCAGTGCGGGTTTTTTTGTTTTAAAATCGGGATTACTTCCTCTTCGCTGCAATTGTCTCAGCAACATTTGGAGGCACAATATCGTAATGAGAGAATTCCATCATCGAGCTTCCTCGTCCTTCTGACATAGAGCGAAGCTGTGTGGTGTATCCGAACATTTCAGCAAGAGGCACTTTTGCTTTCACCACCTTGATGTTTGCAGGACGATCTTCGAAACCTTCGACGATACCTCGCTTAGATGAAAGTGATCCAGTCACGTCTCCGAAGAATTTCTCAGGAACAGTCACTTCTACTTTCATAATAGGTTCAAGGATAACTGGTCGAGCTTTTCTAGCACCTTCCTGGAAGGCCTGAGAACCTGCGATCTTGTAGGCGATTTCGGAGGAGTCCACGTCGTGATATGAACCGAAGGTCAATTCACAAGAGATGTTCACCATGGTGAATCCTGCAACAATACCTCGTTCCATAGCTTCTTTAACTCCCTTTTCAACAGCAGGGATGAATTCCTGAGGAATGACTCCTCCCTTGATACTGTCGATGAATTCGAAGTTGTCGTAACGCTTCACGTTCTTCGGAATCTTCTGACCTTCTACGAGAGGTTCAAGGGGTTTCAAAGTGATCTTCACATGGCCATACTGTCCCTTTCCTCCCGACTGCTTCACATATTTGTGTTCAGCTTCGGCGGTTCCAGTAATGGTCTCACGATACGCAACCTGAGGCTGTCCGACGTTTGCTTCGACACCGAACTCGCGCTTCATACGATCGATCATGATTTCAAGGTGAAGCTCTCCCATACCCGCGATGAGTGTCTCGCCTGTTTCAGGATCTGAGATGATCTTGAAGGTTGGGTCTTCATCAGAAAGTTTCTTGAGTGCCATTCCCATTTTTTCCTGATCAGCTTTTGTCTTTGGTTCGATTCGAAGAGAGATAACGGGATCAACGAATTTAATAGGGTCGAGAATGATTGGCTTTGCTTCATCAGAAAAGGTGTGTGAAGTTTTTGCAGATTTGAGACCCACCGCTGCGGCGATTTCTCCTGAGAACACCTTCTTCACTTCTTCACGCTTGTCAGCTTGAAGACGAACGATTCGGCCAAGGCGCTCTTTTTCTCCTGTTGTAGCATTGTAAATATATGAACCAGCCTCAATTGTTCCAGAATACACGCGGAAGAAAGTCAGCTGTCCTACGAATGGATCGTTCTGGAGTTTGAAAGCAAGGGCTGAAAACGGCTCTTCGTCAGTGGCTTTTCGGTAGATCTCGTCACCTGATTCAGGATCGAGACCGTGAACAGGAGGAATATCTGCGGGAGATGGGAGGTAATCCACAACACCATCGAGAACGAGCTGCACACCAGTGTTCTTAAGAGCGGAACCAGTAAATACAGGGATGAGCTTCACTTTGAGGGTTGCCTTTCGAAGAGTTGCTTTGAGCTGCTCAAGGGTTGGCTCCTGGCCATCCAAGTATCCTGCCATGAGCGCATCGTCATGTTCAACAATCTTTTCGACAAGTACTCCACGCCATTTCTTGGCATCTTCTACATATTCTGCGGGAATTTCTTCTTCACGAACAACCTTACCCATTTCTCCTTCAAAGTAATATGCTTTCATCTTCAAAAGATCGATAACACCGACAAAGTTTTCTTCAGCTCCCATAGGAAGCTGCACACGGACGGCATTTTTATTAAGACGATCGATAATTGACTGGAAAGATCGTTCAAAAGATGCACCCATACGGTCGAGCTTGTTGATGAAACAAATGCGAGGCACGTTTCCGTCGTCAGCATAGCGCCAGTTGGTCTCGGACTGCGGTTCAACTCCGGCAACTCCGTCGAATACCACCACGGCTCCGTCGAGTACGCGAAGTGATCGCTTTACTTCTGCGGTAAAGTCGATGTGACCAGGGGTGTCAATAACGTTGAATCGAACTTTCTTTGAAAGGTCGGCTCCCATGTAGGTAGGATTCCAAAAACATGTGATGGCAGCCGCGGTAATAGTGATTCCGCGTTCTCGCTCCTGTTCCATCCAGTCAGTGACGGTCTCACCCTCGTGCACTTCCCCAATTTTGTGGGATTCTCCGGTGTAATACAGAATTCGCTCAGACGTGGTGGTCTTTCCGGCGTCGATGTGGGCGATGATTCCGAAGTTACGTACTCGCTCGATAGGGTAGTCGCGTTGCATATATAATGAATAAATTAAAAATTAGTAGTAGGAGAAAAATAGCATTAAATACGAGAATACGCAATGAACTTACTCATAGAGCTCACTATGTGACCCTATTGCGACAAAATGAGTGATATCTTCTTCCAAGATCTGGTAGATAGCACGAATATCAGCGGTTATGTTGATACTACGACACTCTCGCCACTCCCCTTTCAAGAGATGATTATTAAGAATCGAAGCGTATGGATCATTGATAAATAGTTCAAATCGAATTAACGCCTTGGTCTGCAGTACCCGCGACAATCTTGAAAATTGCTTGGCGAATTTTTTCGAGGTGCTGTAGTGCATATCTACAGCTTCTTAAGGTGTTTAATAAATTCTTCTCCAATAAAAGGACCGTGATAATCACCCTTTTCATACTCTTTTCGGGATTCCTCAATGACCCCCCTTAGATACTTCGAAGGTTTGTGGGAAATATCTAGGGATAATTCTTTGTTGCGCACGAAATTCCTGAGAAACGCGTTGATGATAGTACCTAAAGGAATACCGAATTCCTCGGCAGTTTTGCGAGCCTGATCTTTGACTGATTTCTCGGTCTTGATGGTTAAGACGGTTTTCATATACTAAAGTATATACTTTGGTATATACACTGTCAACATTTACATATCGCGGACTTTCTTATTATCAAGATAAGATAACTTTTTAACATCATCCATGAGCTTTGCCTGTAAGTGCTTCTTATCAAGTTCCGGGCTTCCCTCAAGATTTACAATAAACGGATCGCCCAGATGATTGATCCCATACCCTTTCTTTTCTAAGAAATTATATAAAGTATATTGATCTGTTCCGATTTTTTTCACTCTAAAGAGAACAGTACCTGTATCATCACTAAAATCAGCCGCCTCGATCTTTCCAAGAATATCAGCGAGTAATCGGCAGATCTCTTTGCCCCATTCATTATCCTGATCTGCCTCCCATGTCTCACTATCTTCAGGAAGTTCTGTCCCTCCAAATTCTGGCATTAATCTAATCATCAATCTATTATATACTGTCCCTACAAAAACCATGAAAGCCGTCATTCTTTGCGCAGGAAAAGGTACTCGTATGGGCGACCTCACTAGAGATACACCCAAACCACTTTTACTTTATAAGGAAAAAACTTTGATCGAACACAAGCTCGACGCACTACCCGACAATGTTGAAGAAGTGATTCTCGTCATCGGTTACCTCGGTAACAAAATAAAGAAATACTTTGGTGAAGAGTGGAAAGGACGCAAGATCACATATATAGAACAATCAGAGATGCTCGGCACCGCACATGCACTATTTGAAGCAAAGCATCATCTTGATAGACCGTTCATCGTACTCATGGGGGATGATCTGTATGGAAAAGAAGACCTCTCTTCTTTTTCACAAAATAAAGACTGGGCAATACTCGTCGAACGTCCCGAAGGGTCGCAAAGTGGTGGAAAGATTATCGCAAATGAAGAAGGTAATTTAAAAGAGATTGTAGAGGACAAAGATGGATCGATCCTCGACGGACTCCTTTATACGGGAGCATGCCTTCTTACCCCAGAAGTATTCGATCTCGAAATGACCAAGCTTCCAAACGGCAAGGAATACGGGTTGCCTCAAACATTCTCGAAGGCCGCATCGACACGTCCCATCAAGATACAACATGCAACATTCTGGAAACGTATCACCTCTCCTGAAGACCTTATATGAATACATTAAAAAAAATATTACCA
>CALRBL010000015.1 GCA_943354075.1 Candidatus Nomurabacteria bacterium
ATGATAAAAGCTACACACATACCAAACTTTCGAATCTTGCGAATGATGAGCATACCGATGATGAACACCGCGGGAAGCATGTAGGGAGTACCTACCCACCACACAACATTTCCACTATCAAAAAATACTTCGACGACTGGCATGGTGCCACGAAATATCGCGGTGGCACCAACCGCAAACGCGCCGATTGCAACAGGATTAAAAATGTGACGCTTGTTCCATGTGATGAAATATTTTGAAGCCATCGCAATGAGTGCTGCAAATGCAGCAGTAGCAGCGTCTCCAAAAGTGACCGAGGGAAACATCAGGAAATACAAAATAAGGGCGGTGATAGTCCATGACTCGACATTGATGGGTGCAGAAAACAACTTAGCAAAAAGACTGTTGGAGACATAGCAAACAACCATAATAACGACAAAAGAATACACGTAAGACATTCCTCCATGATGAAGAACTCCTGTAAACGCAAGAACGAGAGAATAGAGAACAAGTGAAAGAAGAGCAAGCATCACCAAGCGATACATAGTGATGGAGTTCAGAAATCGATCAATCGGAGAAAACATCTTGATGACTTTACTGTATCGCCTTAAGATCGTTCTCGTATTTTTTCATCACTTCCATCGTCGCCTTCATTTGATCGGTGTTTCCCGCATCCATCTTAGCTTTCACTTCGACAGCAATCTTTTGGAATAATTCAGGGTTCTTTGTGATCATATTAATCATTTTCTCCTGATCTTCTTTAGGCACATCCTTCATCTGACGTTCAATCATCTTTCGCATTAAAAAATCTTTTATCATAACTCCTACTTTATCACAAAAAATAAGCTTCATCACTTCCCACTGGATAGGTGAAAAAAGTCTTTGTTTCCTTCACCTTTTCGATTTCTTCGATGAATTTCCACGACAAAAGCACTTCTTCGTCTGAAAGAAAATTCTCTATGCGACCATTGAATGCATCGAGAAGAACAGTTTCGTATGCAACAGGTCCCCCCGAAAGGCGGATTTCTTTTTCAGGTTTTTCACTCCCCTCTTTAAAACCTATCCATATCCGCGCAAGGTTTTGAGAGAGTCCTTTGCCGGAACGAAGAACAATCTCAGGTGTTTGATCGTCACCATCAAGATCAGAGAGAATCGCGGGGATAGAAAAAAATGTTTCTATTTTGTCATAGCCTTCATAATGTCCGAATACATATTTTGAAGTATCGGGATCGAGCGAAAGCCGATGAAGCACCTCTTCGCGTTTCCCTTCCCCTTTGAAAAAAGTTGCGAGCATAAAAAGAAGATGATTCTGTCCTATATCACGAAGCGCTCCCACCGAATCATAAAAACCACCACGACTCTCAACAGTTGCAGTTTCCAATATTTCAAAAATAACTTTTCTAATATCCGACTCAACACTCAATTCTCGAAGCTCTTTCTTCCCCGCATAGTGATCGACTTTCAAACATTGGTCCGCCCGAAACGACTCGTTAACAACTTCCATAAGCGAACTCGCATCAGCAAAACTTGTACCGAACGGTTTCTCAGCAAGAATGAGACGAGATCCAATCACGTCTTCTTTGGTCACCAGACCAGATGAAGCAATTGAAACAAGCACATCTCGAGATGCTTCAGGAGGAAGAGCAAGATAAAAAAACTGCTTCACATTGGGACGAAGTATCTTTTTAAGTTTTAAGAAATCTTCATGTTCCGAATACGATCCGACAATGTGTTCGTAAGAAAAAGGCACCTCGTGTTGTTTAGGGCTACGAGAAAATCCGATGAGTCGCACATCATCAGGAATCTTTTTTTCTTGATAGAGATTTCGGAGTGCAGGAATAAGTTTGGTTTCAGCCAAATGTCCTGAAATACCGAATATAACGATGTCCATTTCTACAGTATATCAGAGAGGTCTGACGGCCGAATAGCAGCCGAGCTAGACGCGGAAACTGTGGTTGAGGCGGTTGTTGTAGCAGAATTTATTTCGATAGGAAGTTCTGGGGTGCTTGAAGCGGTTGAAGTTGCGGTTTCAGTCGAAGGAGTAGAAGAAGCTTCTCCAGCGGCAACAGCTACATCATCCCCGATAATTTCAAGCTCGTCTTTTACTTCGTTTACTTTTGTGATGAGTGCATCGATACTTTCATCAGTTGATGAAGAAGAGACACTACTCGAAGCAATAATATTGAGCGTGACCTCATATGCTTCAATAGAACTTGAAAGATCATCAATCACTTCTTTGACGGTGGCAGTGGCATTTTCAGATGCGAGAGTTGCGATGTTCTCCTTGATAGTTTCGCTGTGCTTTTCGATATTATTCTCGATGATAGTCTGTGTCTCTGCATTTAACTTACCTGTTTTTGAAAGTGTTTCGGCTTCTTCGAGGCGTTTCTCGGTACGCTTAACCTCAACTTTCACTTTAGCATCAGCGGAAACAGCAACAAAACTTTGGATTTCTTCGTTAACATTCACTTTTATAGAATAGAGAGCTTCCCCAGGAAGTGCGCTCGCTGCAGCAAAGGAAGTACCTCCGCTTGTAAGAACAAAGGCGACAATAACTGCCGCAACGACAATTCTCTGACGATACTCCATGACCATAAGGAAGAATGAGTACGGAGAAGGAATACCGGAAGGACCGAGGATGCGGGAAAGCATGGCACGCTTTTCATGCGCCGTCATTTTGACGTCGTTAGCTTTTCGTATGAATTTTTTGAGCCATCTGTTTTTCATTTTTTTATATAAATCTTTCTCAATTTCTCAAGTGCTCTATGAAGCCGAACTGAGATATTATTTTCTTTTTCACCCAGCATCTCTGCGATCTCGGTGACTGACAAGTCGTTAACGAATCGGAGAATGATGACTTCTCGATACTTTTCTTCAAGTTTGGCGGTTTTTTCGAGGATACGCTCGGCTTCTAGCCGGTCGGTACTACGTCCTACGGTTTCGTAGGTAGCATCGAAGCCAACTTCTTGAAGCTCATCCAAGGAAAGCGCCTTTTTCTTCCTATACCAGTCGGTGATCGCGTTGCGGACCGCGGCATACAAGAAGGCCTTAGGATTTTCGAATATTTGCCCATTTTGCATCGAAACCCAAGCTTTCATGAAGACTTCCTGAACGATTTCGAGAGACTGCTCTCTTAACCCTGTTTTGAAGAAACAATACCTAAAAAGATCATCTGAATACTTCTCGTAAAGATCGAGAAACTGCTTTTTATTGTCTTTTTCGTTTGACATACTTTATGACGATAGTGAAGAGCTATTATTACATCGAAGAGGAACTTCTTCTGTGTTATAATCTACCCATGAGTATCGGTAAGAACATTATAGCATTTGCTGCCATTCTCTCCATGGGTGCGGGATTGTTCTTTTTTGCCTCAAAGAACGATATTGTCGCCCTCTTTGGGGAGAAGGTAGATTTCTTCGCTATGTACCAAAATCTTGGAAATCCTTACATCCGCTATGTTCGTATACCTGCCGGTCTGCGCAAAGAAGAAGTTGCCGACATCTACGGCAAGGTTCTGGCATGGAATAACCAAGATCGCAAAGACTTCTTGAATGAAAATGAAGAAACAGCGACCGATCTTGAAGGGTACTATTTCCCTTCCACCTATGTTCTCCCTATGGATGCAAGCGGTGAGGAAGTGAAAGACAAAATGCTCCAGACTTTCAACAAGAATGTTACCGTTTTGAGCAAAGACAAGATCAACGTCGATACGGCTCTTAAAATCGCCTCTCTCATCCAACGTGAAGCCGCTGGCAAGCAAGATATGAATCTCATTTCTGGAATTATTTGGAATCGCATCTGGGCAGGAATGAGTCTGGATATCGACGCAACTCTTCAATATGCGAAAGGGAGCGAGAAAAAATGGTGGCCAGTAGTACTTTCTGCTGACAAACAAATTGCCTCCCCTTACAACACCTACAAAAACACAGGACTTCCTCCAACCCCCATCGCGAGTCCCGGACTTGCCGCTATCGAAGCTGCCTACAATCCGCAAAAAACAAGTTGTCTCTTCTATTTCCACGATGACAATCGCCTAATTCACTGTTCAAAAACCTATGCAGAACATCAGAGAGGTGTAGAAGAGTACTTACGATAAAAACTAAAAATTTTTTTGATACACTTAACATCGAACCTCGACTAAAAAGAAAGGAGTACAGCGATGAAAAGAATAAAGTGGGACGGTCTCTGGACCGCCACAACGCTTGTGGAATTTGCTGACAAGGCACTTCGAAAAGGATTTCCAAGATGTGTAGGCATCAAGATGAAAGCGGGGTTTAGAATCGTTCGCGAGATATATGGCGAATCAAAGAAATCTAAGGAGCTTGAAGAAACCATCATCATGACCGGAAGGACGGTGAGGCACGGAAAAGTAGAGATCCGAATCACCCTTATCCTTAGATGGCCCAAGCAAACTCCCCACCACATCTCGGTATCCCGAATAAACAAGGAAGTACATTTCCGCATAGTGTGATTCCCCATTTGCAGTTTGCACTGCAAATGGGGTTTCTTTTGTCATACTATTTAAGAAACAATCACCGACATATTATCCAACATCCCCCACTCCAACAAAAATCGTTCGGTGCTCATTTTTACTTTTCCATATAAAGGATCCATGAGAATAATCGAACTTGGATTATCGATATCACCCACATATCCAATCACAATCCGTGCATGTTCTCCAGGAAATGCTTTCACACGATCGCCCTCGGGTGTGTACCAATTGATTTCATACTTACTTGAAAGTAGACCCCATACAATGACTGGATTACCGTTCTTCACTTGATGCAATAATTTCTCCAAACTTGGGTTCTTCATTATTTTTGCAGAAGAACTATATTCTTGTGCTAGCTCCTCGATAGGTTGGTTGTACACTCCATATCCCGTACCGAAAAATATCGATCCATTGATATTTCCAACAAATCCTTTCTGAGGATCACCCCAAATATTTTCAGGAGATCGTGGTGTGGTAGTGCTGAATGCAAGCTTTTCAAGAAGCTCGTCTTCAGTGACATCAATTCCAAGATAATTAAGAGACATGCGGAGTGCGGCCGCCTCACAAGTAAGCGCGTGTTCTTGTCGTCTGAAATCTATAGGGAGAAAAATCTTCTCACGAAATATAAGAGATGCAACTTGATCACTACCACGAAGAATTGCCTTATTAAAAAAGTCTCCTCTATTATTTATTTCTTGATCATAAAAATACTCCTTACCTACTTCTCGCTCTCCTTTAGGTAGATTGAAATAGTATGAATGCACACTCAGCACAGCTCCCGTCACTAAAATAAAAAGTAGTATTATAAAAACTCGCTTTTTAAGGCTCATGTATTTATGATACAGGAATAAGGTGATTTAATCTAACTGAACTGGGTGACTCTTCTAATGTGGACCCGACAGGACTCGAACCTGCCACCCCCTCAGTGCAAATGAGGTGCTCTACCAGATGAGCTACGGGCCCAAAACCCCTTAAAAATGGGATGAAACGCATTATACCTATTGCATATGAAAAAGCAAAGCGCATACTACACACATGACTAACCTAAAACCATTATATCGCGGCACTCAAATCACATGGTTCGTCCTTAACGTTCTCGAGTCACTTTTAGCAATTCGTTTTGTCCTCAAGCTCCTCGGAGCCAATCCCCTCGCCGGTTTTAGCCAGTTTATCTACAGTGTCACCTATGTTTTTGCACAACCTTTCTTGAACGTATTCAGAATGACACGAGTCGCCGGTTCAACTATCGAGTGGACCACCTTGCTCGCAATGCTTATCTATTACTTCATCGCACTTGCAATAGTTCGATTGATTTTCATGAACAAGCCAGTATCGCAAGGAGAAGCTGAAGTAAAACTCGACCGACAGGATCCTGAGAACCCAGTCGTCTAACTATTTTCTATTTCCCAAACATATCAGAGCTTCGCAACTTGCGATGGTATTTGAGTGTGAAGCGATGCGCCTCACTGTTTGCAAGTAATAGTGCGTGCTGATGCTTTTTTATGATAGCTGGATCACCAATTATTCGTTCAGGTCGATGCTTCACGTTCTTTACTACTCCCACGATGGGCATCTTAGCCGCCCCCGCCAGTTCGAACTGTTCCTTTGCCACATTGTATTGTGGTAATCCTCCGTCGGTAACCACAAGATCAGGCATTGACCATTCAGAATGTTTGAGACGTCGTTCCAACACTTCTTTGAGACTCGCAATATCATTGATTCCCTTCCTTCGGATTTTGAACATGCGATAGTCTGCTTTTTTTGGAAATCCATCTTCGATGACGACCATCACACCCGTCATAGCAAATCCTTGTATGTGCGCGATGTCGTAGGCTTCGATACGAAATGTTTTTTCTGAATCTCCTGTTGTGCCGTTTCGGCTAAGATGCCCATCAATATTTTCTCGCTTGATGAGAGACACATCACGAATATGTTCGAGAGCAAAAATCTGTCGCTTGATGCGATCCGCTTCTTCAAATTCCATCTTTTTTGCGGCAACTTTCATTTCGATACCGAGCTTTCGTACCAACTCTCCCTTTTTTCCTTGGAAGAAAAGAGAGATATTGCGAATCGTCCGCGCATACTCTTTTTTGGAAATAACACCGACACATGTACCGGGACATAACCCGATTTGATAGTTGAAGCATCCACGCTTCGGGATCATTCCTTCTGTTGGAAGTTTGCACTTCTCATCACGATACGGAAATATCCGACGAATTATTTTGAGACCCTCACGAAGAGAGGGACCACTTGAGAACGGTCCGTATTCGTATTTTATTTTCAAGTTGTGTCGTACTTTTATATCATCAAGATCTCGTTTTCGAAGTGTGGTAACAACAGGAAAATCTTCGTCAGTGATAACAACATACAAAAAACTTTTATTATCTTTTTCTTTAGAGTTGTAGTGAGGCTGATGCTTCTTGATGAGTTCGGCTTCGAGAACAAGCGCCTCGAGTACCGAATCAGTCTTGATGAATTCGATAGTATCGGCAACTGCGACCATATCAGCAATCAGCATGCTTCGCACTTTCAAAAGATCCTTTGAGAAATACGATCGCACACGATCTCGCAAAGAGGTGGCTTTGCCAATGTAGAGAATCTCTTTTTTACCCGAATTTTTGGCAGTTTTCTTAAAGAAATACACTCCAGGACTGTCGGGCAATTCTTTGATTTTTGAGAGAGTGATTGACATAACGTGAATTTGATTATAATATAAAACGCGAAAAACTCAAACCCTTTACAACACTAAGGAGGTGATTCATCTGAGAATTAGCAACTTCAAAGCAAGTCCGCGCGGACTATCACTCACCATCATCGCGACACTCATGTCTATGGGAATCGCCTACAAGTTAAGCGACATCCTTCTCATCCACATGGTGATGAACGGCATGTTCTACGATACAGCGAACGTTTATTCGCGAATAGCTTTGCTTGCCATCAGCGGCATGCTTTCCTTCGCGTCGGTAATATTCATGTGGCATCGTGGATTCTTCTCCGACGGCAGGCCACAGAAGAGGAACTGCCGGATACGTAACTGCAAAGGTAACCGTGTCCTTGTCCGCGAACGAATCGGGGAATTCAATAAGCTCGGCGAGCTCTGGACGTGTCCTTTATGCCACAAGTGGTTCCCCGAGGAATATTGGGGTGTATCACAGGCCCCTTTGCCTCTCGATCAGCTTGGGATATGCATCGAGGACGCAGACGACGATGAGGAAGACATCGGGGATGATGAATAGTGAAGAACGCCGAACGAGTGTAGCACAAGGGCGGCGAGCAATCGCCGCCCTTTTTTGTATCAGCTGCTTGGAAGAGGAAAGGTTTAGCCTCACGGAGGCTTTTGTTGCCCACTTATCTTACCTAAGGAGTAACGTATCTTATAACCAATTTAGGTCTCTGTGTTGAGGTAACAGCCTCGCTTGAAGCAAACTGCACTCCGTCGCCCGATGCAAGATCGGTACCCTCAATCAACCAACCATAGTTAGTATATGTTCCATCTACCCATCCTTGGATTGTATCGAGGCGCATATTATTTACGATTGATCCGGTTATAGCGTCAAGCGTGACTCCGTTTCTGTTATCTTCGACAGTTGATGCTTCCGTATTATCATCATTAAGACCTCCCGTAAGGGTATTGTACGTACTGCTCTCGTTCCAATCTACAAGCATTCTGTGTATTTTCCATCCTTGTCCCTCGACAGAGTCATACAAATCTAATCGAGCACCAACTATAGTTGCATCTGAGGGTATGCTTGAAACATCAAATTTTAATAAGCCTTTTCTTTGATCAGACTCTACTCCAACACCCGTATCAACAACCATAGTCACTTCTGCCCCGCGAGTTATATCAGGGTTAGTATCCCAAATATATGTATCCAGAGTACCTGCATACGCGCCAGTTGGCGACACACCTTCTTGAAACGTAACAGAAGTTGGGGCTTCACTTATTCTTAAGTATTTAAATAATGGGTATCTGCTCGCTGTAGAACCTTCAGTAGATACATACTCTGAATTAGAATAGAAGCTAGTTCCCTCATAATCAAACGTGATTCCTTCACCTTGAGGTTCTTGCGATGGATGAGATTTTCGATAAGTTGTAGAACCTCCGCCTACATATCCTTCCACTATAGTCGGCGTTTGCTGCAGAGCTTGGAAAATAGTCTGCGTTGCTTTGTCTCTTGGGAAAAGATATGTGTTGTTATAGTTCTTTACAAGAATTTCGCGACCATCTGGACTAATTGTAGCATCCACCGCATAGCACGGTGTCGATGCTAATGCCACCGTTGTCACTGACGGCAAGCTGGACATATCACCCATATATTCAAGAGTTTGTGTAGCCCCTGCGGTTTGATTTGCAAAGGTCAAGCGATACACCTGCTGAGTCGCATTTCTTTTTGGAATAATATAGAGGTCGCCCGTATCTGGATCAGCAATAGTAACCTCCACGTCTCGGAGCGTTGGTCCGTTAACTCCGGGGAAAGCGGCATTTATTTCTATAAAATTAGATGTTGAAATATTACTTCCGGTGATGGTCGGCTCAACAAAACGGAAGATTCGCATATCAATTCCAGAACCACGGGAATTAGTGCCGTTTCCGTTATTTCCGAAATCCATTGCATAGCAGTAATTTATCCCACTAACAGAAGCACATTCAATGTCTTCAAGATCAATCATTGCAGTTTGACCAGTCAATGTAAGGATACCTGAATTAGCCGCATTAGTAATGTTTATAGCTTGGATTTGATTTGCTGGTGAATCAGATACACTCCAAAGATAATTTGAATTCCCCGCCACATGTGGTGTTGCAAGACCGCTTTGCTCCTGCCAATTGGTTGAAGAATCCATGTTCCCGACAGAAAGACCGTCAGCCCAATAAGACACAAGCGGAATATCAACTGTTAAGGCACTCGTGCTCGTTGCAC
>CALRBL010000016.1 GCA_943354075.1 Candidatus Nomurabacteria bacterium
AAGTCTGATTCTTTTTCTTGTCGGCTTTACATACGGCTTCGGCATCCTTTATTATTCCTTCGAGCTCTTCGCGAAAATCAACACAGGACTCGGCATACAAAACATCTGGGATATCGGGCAATTCCTCTCACAGATATTCCTCACCGCATCCCTTCTCGGGATCGTATTCCAATACCCCATTATCCTCACTGTCCTTATCCGCCTTGGGTTGCTGACCACTAGAATGCTCCGACAGAAACGCCGTCTGGCGATATTCCTGGTGTTCGTAGGCACCGCTTTACTTCCCCCTACCGATGGCTTATCATTAGTCGCGATGGTAGTACCACTGATCTTGCTTTACGAAGCGACCATATTTATAAACTTTAACAAATAAAAAAATGTTTGGACTAGGAACAAGAGAAATAATCATCATCGCAGCTTTGGCAGTGCTTCTCTTTGGAGCAAAGAAGATTCCCGAACTTGCAAAAAGTATCGTAGAAGCGATCAGACACATGCGAGGAGCATTCAAAGACCTCGACGAACCTAAGAAGAAATAGTTTCCACTCTCTAATTAAAAAACCTCCCAATGTTGGGAGGTTTTTTAAATATCACTCACTATCTACCGCCTACTGTTTAAAAATACTTTTGGCAGTTTCCCAATATCTCTCATCGCCTATCTTTGTCTTCATAAAATACCACCACTCCACTCCCCACAAATAGGTACGAGATGCTCCCACTTTCTTTGCATAAGCAACATTCTCCACAAAGCGTTCAGGATTGAAACTCTTATCCTTAGCGATTCCTTCTTGATCCTTAGGAATATCCCCCACAAACCAAGGTTCTGCTTGCAACTCAGAAACAAAGAAATGTTCGTAATCATTGCCCCAGATACGTGCTTTTGTTTTGTAGAATGCAGGAGGAACCCAGTCGTAGTGCATCATCCACTGCCCACCGATTCTAATGGTGCGATAAAGAGTGGTACCCAAAATATCTCCCATAAAAGAAGGTCGACGATAGCTCGAAAGTTCTCCGCTATCAGTCATCACGATTTCTCTTTCAGGATCCATTCTCCGAATAAGTGCAGCTTCTTCTTTTACTAACTTCTGATCAAAGAGATCACACTCCCCAAAAGGGAAGCGGATGAACGCTTCGTTCTCCAGCTGCCAGTATTCAATGGCTGGATTGTCCTTGTATCGTTCAACGGTCTTCCCTACATATTCCAAAAGTGCTGCACGCCTAGCTTGTGTATCAAGGTCTCCCACCCATGAAGGGACATAACATTCAGGCCACCTCGGCACTTTCTGTCCAACAGTGAGAATGACACGAGTTCCATTTTCCTTAGTTTTTTCGATCATCTCATCTATTTCTGCATAATCAAAAACTCCGCTCACTGCTTCAACTTGGCTCCAAGGCACTGCAAGACGAATAGAGACGGGATCAAGATCAGAAAGTATTGCATCAAATGTCTCAGAATGATCAAGACCAAGAAATCGTGCATATTGCGGACTATAGCTGATACCAAGCATAGTATCGTATGTCTTGAAAGAGAATGCCCACAATATTCCATACACAATGAGACCGAAGATGACAACTTTTTTAAGTATTTTTAAAATCTTACGTATCATATAAGAAGAAAGATACCTACAATCACAAGAATAATGGCAAGAATTTCAAACACTACTTCCTTACGCGTAAAATGCTCGGAAAAGAATCGTGGGGCAAACATAGTCGAAACAAAAGCAAACAAAAGAATGAGTGCGTACTGCAATCCTACCAATCCACTGACCACAGCAACACTTCCAATCGCAATAGCATATTGAATAGCAAGAGTTCCCGCGATCGCAAGCACTTTATCTACAAGCACCAACCACAAAGAGGTACTCTTTCCTGAAGTACTTCCAGAAATATTCTCAGCAAGCGGAGACTCTTCAGACTTCATTCCAAAAAAGGCAAAGAGTGCCGCAATTCCCACAAGTCCCTTGGTCCACGCTAAACCCGTAATGAAAGAATAATCTCCGTAAAAATGTTTTGCGGCAACATGAGAAATTGCAAAAAGAAATCCCGAAAGCAGAGCCCACCCAAATCCTGCGTGCCGAGGAGTTCCCTTTCCATTATTTTTCTCATATGAGAAAAGAAAACTCGCCACAATAAGAAGTGTGATACCCGCCATCTGCATTGAAGAGAAGGATTCTCCGATGAAAATTGATGAGAGAATAAACACACCAACAGCAGTTACCGCCCCAATGAAAGGAACAATATGTGCTGCTTCCCCACGTCGAAGACCGAGAAACATCGCCCATGTAGCAAATCCAAACCCTAAACCCGAGATAAGTGCCCATACAAAGGCACCGATTGAAATTGTTTCAGAAAAAGGTAAAAGAAGAAATGCTCCAAGAAAAAAAACAGTTGAATAGAAAGCATAGGAAGACACGCCAAGAGACTTAGACAAAATAGATTTGTCGAGAATGGCAACTGCCGCCATGAAAGCATAACCAATGGATGCAATAATAAAAAAAGTGGTCATACGAGATGAATATCCTGCATTTCCGAATGTTCACCACGAAGTACAGCGGCTTCGATATGATATGCTCCTTTTTTTGAAACATTAAGATAACCGTTTAAAGCCATTTCAGAAAGGATTCCCGATTCGAGCCAATCAGAAAGCCACTCTCTGGTGTAGCGAGGATTTCCTTGACCAATACCCGCACCAACAACATGAAGCCAGTCTTGATTGTATTCCTCTTGCGATCCAAGTGTTGGTGCAATGAGAATAGGAAGTCCTAATCCCGCATAAAATGCAAGTTCACTTGGCTTGGTCCACAAAATATCCGTATCAAGAAGCACTTCATCAAATTCTGCGAAATAGGTAACCTTGTCGGGATTATAAATAATATCTACTCCCTTTCCACGATACAAATCAAGACCGTGATCTTTCAAGGCTTTTTCAAAAATACCATAGATTTTGTTTGAAACACCTGCAATAAGATTGAGACGAAACTTTCCATTCTTAATATCAGGAGCGAGAGATTCGATCACATCAAGACCAATTTGGAATTGCGCATTCGCTCCTCCGATAGCAAAGGCAATCGAGACAGGTTCGGAAGTCGAACCATGAATATCTCTACCGAGGGTTTCTGAAACAAGTGTTTGAAACTTCTTACGAAACTTTCCCGTAGGATCGAGGCGAATAATACGACGATGAGTGACAGACTTAATAAGATCCAGATCCTTCATTGATTTTCCAACAAGTTCTTTTGGAAGTGGAAAACCGGTAGTGATGATTTTTTCTTCAGGTACACCGTACGCTTTCAAGCGCTCGCACACACGGTGACTTGGAGCAAAGTAAATGATGCGACTATTCTTTGGATGTTGTGGTACCCACGCTCTCGAAATATCGGTATCAGTACACAAACAATAGATAGGGCCTTTGTAGCCATGTTCTTCGGCACAAAAAGCTGGTGTAAAAAAAGTCGTGATCAAAGGCAAAGGATTTTTATTAAGTTCGTGAATCAAATGCTTACCAAAACCTTTTTTATGAATAAGTTTGTAGATATAGTCCAACTGAAACATTGTTTTCGACTGATCGCGTTTAGGATAGAAGTGATCAATCCGCTGAAAATAATTCATCGCAGCGAAAAGTCGTTCACCAAGAAAAGGCAATTCTCGCATTCTCGAAATCCATTCATAGATTCCGCGACCGCTCTGCCACAACTTCTGATCTTTTTTAGGAATGCCTGGATAGGTGTTTGCCGAGATTATATAAGGCTCTCTAATGTTCCAACTTAGGGGTGTGGCTGAAATGTCGAGAAGTGGATATGCAGCACGCATGTGGCCATAACCCATATCGACGGCAACGATATAAGCTTTGCTCGGAAGTTCATTCATGCGTATAATCATATCATATGGAACCATTCGCATCACGACCACACGACAAAATGAAAGACGTATTAATGAACCCAGCAGCCGCAGGACCTGCAATACATTATTATATGATCCGAGGAGGCACCGACAAGCGCAACACCACCGTCTGGGAAACAGGAACAGTAGGTGGAGAATACATAAAAACCTACGGGCATTATCACATCATTGATTTCAAAGAGAATTATAAGATCGCCGAAGGAGAAGGAATACTTCTCCTTCAGATTCGAAAGAAAGATGCCGAAGGAAATTGGATCGATGACGAGATCGATACTTTCAGCGCAATCCGGGTGAAAACTGGCGACGAGATCCCTATCCCTTCTTTTGCTGGACACGCACTCGTAAACATTGGAAACACTTGGCTCATCACTACCGATGACAGCCCCGTCAATCTCACCAGAGATTCCTCAAGTATGCCTGAGCACGCAGACTACAAAGTTATCGAGAAGATGCGTGGTATGGCATATTATGTCGTCGAAAAAGACGGCGTACCGACACTAGTAAGAAATTCTACTTACAAGAGTGTTCCAGAAGCTACTATTTCTTAAGTATTTCTTAATAGATTCATCGAAACCATACACACTCGCGCACTTTCCAGACCACATAATACCTATACTCAAAACAAGAAGGATGGGGTTGGTACTTATAGTCCCCGCAAGTAGATAATTGAAATTCATAAAGGCTCCGAAAAATGCAGCGACACCTGTAAATATTCCTAAGATAAGAGCGATGCCAACCAAAACTTCTCCGTACGCCACAAAATATGACCACGCATGTGAATAAGGTAGGACACAATGTTCGAGAAATGCTGCGTACCACATCGAAACGTCAGGATGGGCTCCCGATGTCTGAGCCAAGGCTCCACGAACAAATCCTGAGAGAGCGGTTCCTGATGCATCCCCAGTCCACGCAGGACTAACGATCTTTCCCCATCCCGCTTCAAGCCAGATCCAACCGACATACAACCGCACAGCAAGCCATAATAATGATTGTGTTTTTTTAATATTTATTTTCATATTTTATACGATAACTTTTGATTCAGCTTGCCTCACTTCTTTCTGTGTCATACAACCCTTCTGATCAAAATCATACACAAGTATCCCACCAAAGAGCATCTCGACTTGAGCGATATCTTCATCAGATATGGATTCAATATACTTCATAAGCGCACGGATGGCATTGCCATGGGACACTAAAAGTACATTCTTACCTTCACAAAGAAGTGGTAAGACATATTCCTTGAAATACGGCACCACCCGAGCATACACATCTTTCAGAGTCTCCCCATTCGGAACAGGATAATCCCATTCTCTTCTTACATTATTCCATGTCTTTTCACCCAACTCTTCCAACATCTGCCATTTATTTTTCCCCGTATAGTCTCCGTAATCACGCTCATTCAAAGATGCGGAATGGATAGTGGGGGTATGGAAAAGGCCAAGGGTCTCCAATATACAAGAAAGAGTCTCTATCGAACGCACCTGCATCGAGGCAAACGCCGCATCGATAGGAATGTCTTTGATAAGATCTCCCATTTCGGCAGATTTTTTGAAACCATATTCTGTAAGATGTCTATCACGAATACCTGTCCACTGACCGACTTTATTCCATTCTGATTCATGATGACGAATAACGATAAGTTTTGACATAATTTAAATATATCACAAACGAGCATTTTCAATTAAAGTCTTTTTTTCTTCCCTTTTTAATCTTTTTAATCCTGCTTCCCTCGCCCGTGCTTCTGCAAGACTTTTGTAAGATTCAGAATACACAAGCACGACCGGTCGACGAATTTTCGTATAATGAGCACCACTTTTTGCATTGTTGTGTTGATGCACTCTTTTTTGAAGATCGTTAGTACAGCCAACATACAATGTCTTGTCTACACATTCAAGAATATAAACAAAGTGGTCCGGTGAAGGCGATTGCAAAATGACGATCATTATAACTTATAAAAAACTTTCTTTCCAAAACGAAGATCGATGTAATTGAAACTCTTTACCGCGCCATCCGGATATTTGAAAATTTCCTGCGAGAGTGCGGTCTTCAAAAATTCGTACTGACCATCGAGAGGTTCTTGAATAGAGACAAGCAAATTCCCTTCTTCTGTCGCCACCGTCACATCGCCATTTTCTTCTATCACGGCTTCTTTAAGATGTAGATTAAGATCAGAAAGTTTTCGCATAAAGTGTTCGACATCTTTTAAGACCTCGCTTGAAAGCGGATAACTACCAACCAAAGACTGCATCTGGCTTTCGATGCGCAAATCACGAAACACAACATGACGTGAAGTGGTTGAAGCTTCTTCGTAAACTAATCCCTTTTCATCAGCGACATAACAAGATAATGAGGTGCAATAAAAAGCAAAAGGAGAACGTTCCACAATACCGATCTCTCCTTTATTAAATCCAGAAAGCTTTACTTCAGCAAAATTAATTTCTTTGTGACGTTCAAGAATCTGTTTTGCTATTTCGTCACGAGGATATGCAAGGAAAAATGTGCGGGGGACAAAAAGTGCAACATACCCTTCTGACTGTTGTTTAGCTTCTTCGATAAGTATCTCGGGGTTAATAGTTGTCGCCCCTGTCACAATGACTTCGGACACCTGAAGAGACTTCATACGGAAAAAGTAAAAGATTCCTACACACACAAGACACAAGAGAAAAAGAGAAAGAAGAGCGAGACGAATAATTCTACGACGCTTACGAATCTTACGATTCGGAGTATCAAGAATTGTTTTCCTACGGTTCGCCATTAGTTTAGCGATTTAAGGTAATAACACTACGTCCTCCCATGTAGGGACGAAGCACTTCAGGGATGTTGATAGAACCATCTGCATTTTGATTGTTTTCGATAAGAGAAATCAAAGGACGAGGTGTGGGAAGTGCGGTTGAATTGAGTGAGTGTACGAATCGCAATTTTCCTTCCGTATCGCGATAACGGATGTTGAGACGACGTGACTGGAAATCATGGAAATACGAAGCCGAATGTGTTTCGCGATATTTTCCTTCAGACGGTACCCACGCTTCGATATCATATTTTTTCACCTGACCAAGACCAAGGTCTCCTCCGCAATTTGCAACTACGTGGTACGGAATGTTGAGCGCCTGCATAATTTCCTCTGCATTTTTTGTAATCTCTTCATGAAGATCAACAGACTGTTGATGGTCTGCTTCACAAAGCACTACTTGTTCGAGTTTGAAAAATTCATGCACACGCATGAGACCTTTTGTATCCTTTCCATGACTTCCCGCTTCACGACGAAAACATGGAGAGAACGCAAGCATCTTCATCGGAAGTTTTGCTTTGTCGATCACTTCATCACTGTAATATGCCATCGTCGCAACCTCTCCTGTTCCCGCAAGATAATCAACATCCTGAGTTTTATAAAGATCCTCTTCACCTTGTGGAAGATATCCAGAACCAATGAGAGTTTCGCGACGCACAAGCGAAGGCACAATCATCGGAGAAAATCCTTTCTTCACAAAATTATCAGTAACAAATTGCCACAATGCAAAATTGAGGAGTGCTCCATCGTTCTTGAGAAAATATCCACGGAATCCAGAAACTTTTGTTCCTCGTTCGAAGTCCGCCATATCAAGTGCCTCCATGAGTTCAATATGAGTTTTCGGAGTGAAATCAAATTTAGGAATTTCTCCCCATACACGGACTTCTGCATTTTCTTCATCAGTCGAACCTTCGGGCACAGACATATCGGGAATATTAGGAACAGCAACCATCAAAGTCTGCCATTCTTTCATCACTTCTTTAAAATTTTCTTCTTCAGTTGCAAGTTCAGCCTTCACAAGCTGCATCTCAGCGATAAGAGCCTGTCGTTCTTCAGGAGTTGCAGTGGTGATCTTTGCACTCACTTCATTTTGTCTTGCTTTCTTTGCCTCAATCGAACCGAGCATAGTGCGACGTTTTTCATCAACAGCAATAAGAGCATCAATGTCGAATTCCAGATGCTTCTTTCGAGCACCTTCCTTAATCAAATCTTTATTGTCGCGGATGAATTTTATATCGAGCATCGGTTTATTTTTTGATGATTATTTGAGGATTTCTTTAGAGGTAATTGAGGACTGTTTCGTACTATATATGTGTAGCTTTTCAATAGTAACAGCAAAATGCCCCCTATTCAATATATATCCAAAACAAACGTGCCTGTGAGGCTCACCCGCATCCACCCCCCTCTCAGGCGTTTATATTGCCGTGGCGTCATTCCGAATTTCGATTTGTACCGATGTCTGGCAGTAGTTGGCTCTCGAAAACCAAGTGAGTATGGTGAAAAAGCCTGCAGAGAACTCATTCGAGACCTCAAAGACTATCCCATCCTCATCATTTCAGGTCTTGCAGTCGGCATCGACTCCATCGCCCACGAAGCTGCTCTTCAAAATAATATTCTAACCGTTGCAGTCCCAGGTTCCGGTCTCGATGAGAAGGTCATCTATCCTAAGAGTAAGCTTCCCCTCGCCAGACGCATCGTAGCGGCCGGAGGATGCCTTCTATCGGAATATTCTTCAGACGAGCCGATGGGTTCGTGGGTTTTTCCCGAACGCAATCGTGTGATGGCAGGACTTGCGGACGCTGTACTTGTCATCGAGGCGACACGAAAAAGCGGGACATCTATCACCGCACGCCTTGCACTCGATTTTGGAAAAGATGTACTTGCAGTGCCTGGATCCATCTTTTCATCTCTTTCCGAAGGTCCGCACTATCTTCTTCAACAAGGAGCGATCCCTGTGCATAGTGCACGAGATATTGTAGAAGCTCTCGGATTAGAGTGGAGAGATCCAGAAGCCGAAAATCAGACAAAAATAAATGAGATAAAACAAACTCTTTTCACCAATTGCACCACCGCAGAAAAAGAATTACTCGCGCTCCTCCCCTCAACTCGTGACAACCTAATACAGTCTCTAAAAAAACCTGTAGATGAGGTGCAAATGATACTGTCATTACTAGAGATAAAAGAAATTATTCGAGAAGAAGCAGGAAAAATAAATTTGAAATGAAAAAGAATGATAGTAAATTAAGATTATATGTAAGAGAATTTTTTATGCTTCCTCCACGAGCAATAATTGGGGATTACGAAACTAAAGTATTTGTAAGTAAAACTTCATATATAACACGTAAATGTATCAAATACATCGTTGATTCAAGAAAAGAAGATACCTACTGTCTTGAAAGAATATTTATAATGTTTGAACGAATTACCGAAACAG
>CALRBL010000017.1 GCA_943354075.1 Candidatus Nomurabacteria bacterium
AGAAGCCGTTATTGAGACAAAGAAGGTGAAGTATATGTACTTCAACAAAGGCGAGTACTGGTTCTGCGACGAGACCAACCCAGCCAATCGCTTCAAGCTCGAAGAAGAAGTGCTCGGTGTCGCAATTAAGTTCATCAAGACCAATTCAGTCGTTGATGCCCTGCTCTTCGAAGACAAGATCTTCGGTGTGAAGCTTCCTATCAAAGTAGAACTCAAAGTCACTGAAGCTGCTCACGCGGTCAAAGGAGACACTGCAAAAGGTGGTAAC
The DNA here is from genome assembly GCA_943354075.1 of Candidatus Nomurabacteria bacterium. GTDB lineage: Bacteria > Patescibacteriota > Minisyncoccia > Phycocordibacterales > CALRBL01 > CALRBL01. The sequence goes on from CALRBL010000017.1 coordinate 269, forward strand.
AAGTCTGTCACCTTGGAAACTGGTGTTGCAATCACTACCCCGATGTTTGTTAAAGAAGGAGATATTGTACGAGTGAATACTGAGACAGGAGAATATGTGGAGCGTGTGTCGTAAACTTTTCTAAAAACACCTCCCTCATATATACCGTGTTGACAGTGTGTACTCATTGTGTACACTGTCAACATGGATACATTACATATAAGAATTGATAAGGATATAAAGACCAAGGCAGGGAAAACCCTAGCTGATCTTGGAATGGACATGACTACCGCAGTTAAAGTCTTCCTTCATCAGGTCATTGTCGATGAAGGCCTTCCCTTTACTCCGAATAAGAATGTCGCTGCTCTTAAAGCTCGATTGGATCATGTGACAAGCGAAGCTATTAAAAAGGGTAAGAGTTACAAAAGCGCTAAGGAGATGCACACTTATATCTAATTATGTACAGGATTTTTCCTTCTAAAGACTATATAAAATCCTACAGGAAACTTGAACGTTCGGGCCACTTCTCTCCAAAAGTTAAGAATGATCTCGAATTTGCTATTGATACCTTGGCTGCTGGAGAAAAACTACCGCCCGAATACAAAGATCATCAATTAAGCGGAGAACTTAAAGAGTATAGGGATTGCCACATCAAAGGGGATCTACTCTTGATTTATCAAATTAGAAACAAAGAACTCATTTTAGCTTTAGCTGATCTCGGATCACATTCGGAGCTGTTTGGGTAACCGAGACTACTTATTTGACCATAGACCGTAATTTACAAGCGCTTCCCTGACTTAATAGACCTCGATAGGATTGGATAATTTCCAACTTGTCCGAATCCCTCAGTTTCTTGAACATCCTCCTTTTGGTGACCGTACGCAATACCTTGTGATCCGGAAAATGCACCCATCCCAGAAAATCCACTCCCGAGGCAAGAGTCTTTATGAAAACTTTGTTTGGATGAAGCGACAGCTTCAATCGAGCTTCCAAGAAATCTCCTATTTTTGTAGTAAGTTTGATTAGCCAATCTTTGTCTTGGCTCATAATTACAAAATCATCGGCATAGCGGGTATAATATTTTACCTTTAGACAATGCTTCATGAACTGATCAAACTCATTCATGTAAATATTAACTAGGAGCTGTGAAGTGAGGTTGCCCAAAGGCAAGCCTTTGCCAGCTGTCCCTGAATCAAAGCTTTGGATAATTCTTTCAAGAAGCCAGAGAATATCCTTGTCAGTGGTATATTTCTCAAGAATTCCTGAAAGCACACTCTGATCTATCGAAGCGAAGAATTTCCTGATGTCACATTTAAGCACCCATGCGGTTTTTGTATGATTTTTCGTTACTTTATTTGAAAATGTGCGAAACCTGTTCATCGCCTTATGTGTTCCCTTCCCCAAACGACACGAATACGAATCCACAGTAAATGTCCGGTCAAAGAGAGGATATAGAAATCTATAAAACGCATGGTGCAACAGCCGATCTCGCACTTTCGCCTTATGTATATTGCGTGGCTTGGGATCGGAAATATTGAAGGCTTCATAAGACGAATGCAAGTATTCCTTGGAAACCAAATCGTCATGTAGAGAAATGACATTACTCATCAGATTCCTCCTGAATTCCTGCACATCCTTGCGTGATTTTTTCCCTCTAATGAATTCCTTCCAAGCTTCAAGTAGGTTTTCAATGGAAATGATATCATCATACGCATGACTGAAAATAATTTGAGACATTCCTCTAATATTACCCCCCCCCCAGAGAATTTTGCCACTTTTAGAACGTTTAAAGACCGTTTATATCTTGTGGTACGGCTATTATCAAACTCTACCGAAACTTCATCGGCATTCTTTAGGGCAGCGCATCGACACTCTGTTTGTAGAAAGTATTGAAGCAATTTCAATCGCAAGCTTTTTGAGTAAAGAAGAAAAGTTGCCATGGGTCAGAGTAGCCATCCGAAAAATCGACACTTTAAAAATTCTTCTGATGGTCTTATGGGAAACAAAATCATTGGATAACAAGAAATATATCGCGCTTTCATTGCAAATGGACGAAATAGGAAAAATGCTCGGTGGATGGCAGGGTCAACTTTCAAAACAGATTGTAAAATAAAACTCTCCCGATTAAGGGAGAGAAATGAAGAGAGTTGCGAGAACCGCAGACGGGTTGTTGGCATTCCAATCGTTGTCGAGCCAATTGTAGTTCCAGTTCCACTTACCATCGTTCCAGTAGAGGTACAGGACATAGCGGTTGCCGTTCGGGTTCAGGAGAAATATATAGGATGCCGTCAGTAACACCGCCTTTCGAGTACTCTCGAGGCTGAATCGTATCCGGCATATTAAATGCCCTAGCATCCTACACCAAGTATCTTCATTTTTTATTGAAGTGTCTGCATGAATCACTCTATTTCAAACCTTGGCCGGAAATATTCGGGATGCATGGATACTGGATTCGGCAGCAAGAAACCTGATTCAGCAGAATCACCTACTGGTTTGGTCTCCCGCATATTCGCCTACTACCGAGATTATTGTATCAGATATAAAAACGACCCCCATCTTGCAGTGAAGCAAAACAGGGGCCGGGAGAGCAAAGATCAAAGGGTCTAAAAACCACAGAGACCAAGTGTTCAGAACTAACTTTCGAGAACCGCAGACGGGTCGTTGGCAAACCAAGCGTTGTCGAGCCAAATGTAGTCCCAGTCCCACTCACCACCGTCCCAGCAGAGGCACAGGACATAGCGGTCGCCGTCCGGGTTCAGGAGAATGGTACCATCGAAATAGATGTAGGTCGTATTACCGTTTGTCTTCTCTTTCCACCGTTCAGGGATGAGGTGTTTGTTCTCCCAGAGCGTCTGGAATATTTTGACATCAAGGCGGATATTTTTACTCGTTTTGAGGCGCTTGATTTTCTCTTCGCCATCGATGAAACTTTCTCCATCTTTGAGCATCGTCTTGAAACGAATTGCTGTGAGATCGAGCTGTGTGAGACCGAGCGAACGAGTATCCTCCTGTTCGTCCGTATCGATCTTCCATCTTTGCCCGACAAACTCGGGGTTGAAGGGGGTGGAGCGGTCGATAGTGATAACCTTCGGTTCGCCGACAATTACCCGCGCGCCCTTCTTGAGGAAGGCGGTGAATTGTTGGCCTGCTTCGACAGGGTTATGGAGCACCCAGTCAACAGTCGTATCCGGCACTTGGCCGAAATCGACGTTATTATTAAGGACTCCCATCAGGCGCGAAGCCCGGTTAGGATCTGTGATACATGGCTGACTCATAGTGAGCTTACCTTTCTTTTTTATTGAGTTGACGCTGACCGCTTTCTTCACGGAGTGCAAAGAAACCAGCTTACGTTCCGCAGTATTTACCGCAGAACACAAGGATCTTGAATCCCTTTGTTCTGCGGTAAATCTTCGCAAGTTAGAATGTAATGAACTCAAAACTAAAGATATATTAACATGAAAAATGCTATTTAGTCAATAGCATTTTCTGGAGGTATATTTAAAATGGCTTAGAATAAGGCTTATCGAGAAACGTAAGGGATGAGTGCCATGAAGCGTGCTCGGAGAACGGCGTTGGCGAGCTTTCGCTGGTACTTGGCGCTTACACCAGTCTTCTTTCGGGACATAAGACGTGAGTGAGGATTCAAGAACTTCTTAAGAACATCGGTATCTTTGTAGTCGATGTGCTTGATGTTATTTTGTGAGAAGAAGCATTTTTTCATATGGGTATTTGTTTGTGTGTCAGTATTTATATATTATCTGCCTAAAATTGCAAGTGTCCTTTAAAGTGGCTTAGAATGGGATGTCTTCAGGATTTATCTCATCATCTGGGTACGCAATACCTTCGTCTTCGGCCAGTCCTCCAGATTTTGAAGAAGCTTGGCTCGATGATGGAGTAGCCGCATTACCCCCAGTTGAAGCGCCTGGACGTGGTCCGAACTGCACCCGATCTGCGACAATCTCGGTACGGTACTGTTTCTTTCCGTCCTGTCCATCCCATGAACGGGTCTGGATTCGGCCTTCTACGAGCACTGAAGCCCCTTTCTTGAGGTACTGACTTGCAGTCTCAGCCTGTCGTCCAAACACCACAATATTGTGATAGTCCGTGCTCTCCTGCTTTGCACCGTTCTTGTCTTTCCAGACGCGATTGGTTGCTACAGAGAAACTGGTCACCTGCATACCTGAGGGAAGAGATTTCATCTCTGGGTCGCGGGTGAGGTTTCCGATTATGAGAGCTTTGTTAAGGTACATGGTGTGTTTATTGTTTGATTATTATAGTGCGACCTCTACTTCCTTCTCAGTTGCAGCTTCAGCTTCAGGCTTTGCAGGACGCTTTTCCTTGTCTGCTATAAGGGTGCTCTCTTTGACAGTACCGACGATGAGGTGTCGAAGAATAACCTTGGAAGCATCAAGGGCTGTCTTTATCTTGCCGATCTCGGAAGGCGTAACACTGAACTTGACCCAACCGAAATATGCCTTGGTGTGCTTGTCGACTGCATAAGCAAGTACCTTAAGCTCGGGAAGACCTTCAGAGATGATTTCTCCTCCTGCATTGGTGATAACAGACTTCACAGCGTCTGCATGCGTTCCAAGCGTATCTTCCGCCAAAGTAGGTATGAGATGATACCCCACCTCATAGATGCTTGCGTCCTGCTTTATTTCGCTGATTGCCTCGCTCTTTGTTTCTTTTGCCATAGTCAGGCTAACTTACCACACGAGGTTCCACTTTGCAACAGCATTCTTGAGTATTTCTTGAGCAACAGCCCCCTCCTCCAACCCCTTAATTTCAGCTATTTTCTTGACCACCTCAGTAACATAAGAAGGCTCATTTCGCTTGCCTCGATGAGGCTCTGGGGCCACAAACGGTGAGTCAGTCTCGGACATGATGCGATCGAGAGGGGCTGCTTTAAGTGCCGCATCGTAATCCCTCGCAAATGTGATGACTCCAGTGAAAGAAACACTGAAATCGAGATCGAAGTATGCCTTAGCCTCTTCAGGAGTTCCCGAGAAAAAATGGGCATTGCCACGAAGCTTCTCTCCGTACTCTTCTTTCTTGATCGCTAAAATTTCGAGAATGTCTTTAGTCGAGTTGCGTGCATGGATCATGAGAGGTTTGTCGTGCATCGCGGCAAAGTCGATGTGCTGACCAAAAAGAATTTTCTGGGTCTCTTTCGACTTCTCATCGATGTTTCCTTCCCTTCCATAGTCCAGTCCACATTCACCAACTCCAACCACCTTGGGATGCTTTACTAATTCTTCAAAATTCTCGCGAGAAAAATGGGCAGTCATACCCGTCACCTTGTCGATCTCTGTCGGATGGATACCGATGCATGCAAAAATATTCTCGTGTTGCTCGGCAAGTGCCACCGCACTTCGTGAAGTCTCAAGAGAAGTTCCGATGAGAATAGTGGCGACGCCCGCTTCTTTCATGCGAGCAATCACCTCTTCCCTATCGGCATCATATTCCGGAAAGTTGAGATGAGAATGTATGTCTACGTATTTTATTTCCATAACCATGTCTGGCATTGTATCACGAGATGCAATGCCAGACATGGTTAACATGGTTAATCTTTTCTTTGAAACAGTGCTACTTCAGGCATTTTATTGGCTTTGATCGCCTCGATAATCTTTTTTGAAGTCTCCGGTAAGAACGGCTCAAGATGCTTGGCAACACCATGTAAACAGATAACAAGATTTTTGATAATTTCTTTCCCCTTCTCTGGATCGGTTTTCACCAACTTGAAGGGTTGAGTGCTTTGAATTTCCTCATCAAGCCCTTTCATTTTATCAAAAACAATATCAATCGCTTTTTTTATATTAAACCCTTCAAACGCCGCAACATACTCGTCACTCCACACCTTGTTCGCTTCAGGAATTTCTACCGGCTCCAAAAGATTCGTCTCTGCCATTTTCAAAATTCGAGAAGTGAGATTACCAATACCATTTGCTAACTTCGCATTATAAGCATCCTTAAAATGATTCATGCTCATCGGACTGTCTTCAAACGAAGAGATCTCGCCAAGAAGATAATATCTAAGGGCTTCGGTTCCATATTCGGTCACCACATCTTGTGGGTTGATGACATTACCAAGAGATTTCGACATCTTCACACCACCTTCTCCATTGATGAATCCTTCGACATAAACCTTGGAAGTATTCTTGATACCCGCGGCCATAAGCATCGCTTGCCACATCGCGGTCTGCTGACGAAGATTGTCTTTTCCGCAAAACTGCACGGTCTCGCCTTTCTCCCAAAATTTCTCAAACTGATCTTTATTTTCAGGCCATCCGAGCGTCGAAATATAATTAACGAGCGCGTCGAACCATACATACATAACATGATCAGCATCACCCGGAACCTCCACACCCCATGACATCTTTGATTTCTGTCGTGAAATACTGAAGTCTTGAAGTCCTGCTTTCACAAAATTTTTGATCTCATTATAACGGAAATCAGGTACCACAAAATTGGGACTTGCTTCATAAAAAGCAAGGAGCTTTTCTTGAAACGCAGACCATTTGAAGAAATAATTTTCTTCGTTGATGATCTCGATCTCACGGTTGGGATGAAGTGGACACTTTCCCTCAACCAATTCGGAATCAGTCTTCTCGAGCTCACAACCCACGCAATATTTTGCCTCGTAGCTTCCCTTATAGATAAAACCGTTCTTATCGCAGATCTTCCAAAATTCCTGAGCGGCTTCAACATGATGCGCATCGGTCGTACGAATAAAATGTACCTCGTCTGAAATACCAAGTATCTCCTTCAATCCGCGAAATGTTTCAGCATAGCCATCCACATATTCCTGCACATCCTTTCCCTCTTTTTCGGCAGCTACAAAAAGTTTTTGTCCGTGCTCGTCTGTTCCTGTATTGAAAAAGACTTCATATCCTTGGAGTTTCTTGAAGCGCGCAACAGAATCGGCGCGAATAAGTTCCATAGCAAAACCCACATGAGGCTCGGCATTAACATATGGAAGCGTGGTGGTGATGTAGAAGCTTTTCATGATGGGCATCTTAGCCGTTTACAAAGAAATTGTACCATACACCGCCTTTTCGTCTTCGACGGGGCCAACCATGGCGATAGTGAGCCCTTCGGGGCGAAAAATGGCATGAGCGAGGGCTTGCACCTCCTCTGCGCTCACCGCTTCCCTTTTAGCAGACAATTTTTCAGGAGAAAGAATAGCGTCGTGATACACCTCTTGAAAACCATAAAAATCCGCCCAATCATTTGAAGTTTCAAGACCGAGAAAGAGATGTCCCTTTCGAAGATCTTTCACACGGCGAAGTTCGTCTTCGGGAACTACCTCTTCTTTCATTTTTCGAAGCTCTCCAAAAATTGCTTCGAGAGCTTTCCCGACATTTGCATTTGAAACGCCGACACTGATACTAAACACTCCGTAATCAAGCTCTGCACTGTGTCCTGAAGAAATATAATATGCCAAACCAAGTTCTTCACGAATACGATGGAAAAGTCGTGAACTCATCCCCGCACCAAGAATAGAACCGAGGAGTCCTGCTTGATATGCTTTTTCGTTGTAGCGATCGATCCCCGTTCGAAATGCAAGAACGATATGTGTTTGATCACTTTTTTTGTGATGAATAGTAACCTTTGCTTTCGATTGCTCATCGATCACTTTCACACGCTGCGACTTTGGTGATTTCGGGAGTGCTCCAAAATGCATTTCGATTTTGGGAATAATACTTTCATCAACTTTTCCTCCAATCACCACCACCGTTCCCTCCGGAACATAATGCGCAGTATGATACGCGACCAAATCATCACGAGTGATCGCGGACACCGTTTCTTTAGTACCAATGATCGTACGACCCGCTGGTTGATCTCCAAAAACAGCTTCACCAAGAATATCCCAGACTTTGCTCTGCGGGCGATCTTCATACATATTGATCTCTTCGATCACCACACCCTTTTCTTTCTCGAGCTCAGATTCTGGAAAAGTAGAATTCAAATAGATGTCGGAAACGATATCGAGAATCTGTTCAGTCTTGTCGGCATGAGCTTTTGCATAGAAACCGGTGTAATCGGTGTTGGTGAAAGCGTTTGATGCGGCACCAAGACCGTCGAGTTCGCTGTTTATAATTTTAGAGGAAGGACGCTTGGTAGTTCCCTTGAAACACATATGCTCCAAAAAGTGTGAGATGCCATTTTCTGCTTTTTTCTCATATTCAGAGCCAGTTTCTGCAAGAACCATCACAGTCACTGTTGCTGTGTCCTTGAGAGGCGCGAGGATAATACGAAGGCCGTTCGGGAGAGTTTTCTTGATGTAGGACATTGGGTATTTATACTACCATGTTACTTTATTTACAATTTTACAATCCAAATAAAAAAATCCACCCTCCTGCTTTCGCATCGGGGTGGGGTTAGTTTGAGACGTTGGTCTTGGCTAAGAAAGAGCCAGTTCCAAAATGACCTTGTCGAGAAGTGTGTTGTGCTCAGAGGCACCGCACGTACATTTGCCGGCCATGTGGGGATCAACAGCCGAACAAGTCTCGTAATGTTCCTTCTTACCGCTTTCGAGCACTATTGTTGCTCGCATGATTTTCTGAATGAGCTTGAGCTCGTATGGGGTAGGTTGTGCCATTTGATTTCCTTTCTATTTACTGTTACTCCTCGATATCAGCGAAGATACAAAAGATGAGATCCATCGCGCGCTCCACGTCTTCATGACGAGCAAAGGCATAAGTGATGCCGAGATATGCCTGAAACTCACCGGCGATTGCCGCGGTGTAGCGCCCGATGAGAGTCGAACATGCAGCATGTGTAGGTAAATTGGACAGTTCGATGACAGCCCACAGTGATTGACGAATTGCTCGCGAAACG
>CALRBL010000018.1 GCA_943354075.1 Candidatus Nomurabacteria bacterium
CACGAGGCACGAGTCTCTGAGAAAATATTCCGATGAGACTACTTGAAAGCTGCATACGAATCTGATCTTGTTGATTGGAAGGAAATGAGTCGATGATACGATCAATAGTCTGAGCCGCGCTATTGGTGTGGAGTGTTGAAAAAACAAGATGCCCCGTTTCTGCGGCAGTAACAGCTGCTCCAATGGTTTCAATATCTCGCATTTCACCTACCAAAATAACATTGACGTCTTGACGGAGGACATTCACCAGCGCTCCATAAAAATCTTTAGTGTCAGTACGGACCTCGCGTTGATCAATGATTGATTTCTTTTCTGAATAAATATATTCAATAGGATCTTCGATAGTGATGATGTGTTCTGCACGGTTACAATTGATGATTTCAATCATTGCAGCAAGAGTGGTGGACTTTCCTTGCCCCACAGGACCCACCACCAAAAAAAATCCTTGTTTTCTATTGGAGAACGTCTCGAGAAGGGGAGGAAGATTGAGCTCTTGAAGGGTGCGTACTACCTTGGGAATAAGACGGAGAGAGATACTAACGAGTCCCTGCTGCACGTATGCATTACCACGAAAACGTCCGTCCATACCAAGAGGACTATATGAAAAGTCTATTTCTTTATCACTAGTGAATTTTTCTCTATTAATAGGAGAAAGCATCTCATCAAGAAAAGATTGTATTTCCTGTCCGGCAAGTTCTTTCAACTTGACCAGAGGCATAAGAGAACCAGAAACACGAATAACGGGAACACGTCCTTCAGAAAGATGGAGATCCGACCCTCCTTCCTTGGTGACGATATCTATGAGCTCCGCCAATAATTGCTTGTGTGCATCCTTCATTTTTTTTATTTGTTAATTTATATACCGTTTTCTTTACCGATCTTCTCTACTTCGTTTACTACTTCGGATGGGATGGTGGTAGCTTTGATAATGTATCCTTTAATATCAAATTTTTCTGCTGCTTCAAGATCAGTGCTCTGCCCCTGATTAGTAAGCATGATGACAAGCGTCTTTGGAGAAAGCTTTTCTTTGCGAAATTCCTCAAGAAATTCCAAACCGTTCATCTTTGGCATAATCATATCGAGAAGAATAACATCAGGAGTCATTCCCTCTTTGATTTTCGTTAGTCCATCCAGACCATCACGAGCAGTGGAAATATGGTGCCCTCGATTGGTGAATTTGAGGGAATACATATCGAGGAGAAACTGATCATCATCAACAAGTAAGATGTCGTAAGATGTTTTTTTTGATGATTCCATAAATTATAATTTATTTACTTCCTCGAAAGGAATCTTTCTCTCAAGTGCCTTTATTATAGCATCTTCCTTCATAGTGAACATCCCTTGCTTACGCACGATGTTCCACATCGAACCCTCGGTAGGATCAGTAAGAATCATCTTTTCAAGTTCTTTGGTCATAGCAAACATCTCAAAAACTGCCATACGACCGCGAACACCCTTAGGACATTCGGGAGTGGGCTGAATACCAAACACTTCCTTCGATTGAGGAATCTCAGTTTTAAATTCTGCAGGAAGATCCTTGAATTCCTTGTCGATCATCATCTGGATACTACCTTCAATAGGCATCGATACCCCTGTACCATCGCACAACTTGGAGACGAGTCGCTGCCCCATGACGAGAATTAACGTAGGAGCAATGAGGTATGGATCAACTCCCATATCCACAAGTCGTGGGATAGCACCGAGCGCTGTGTTGGTGTGAATGGTTGAAAGCACAAGGTGTCCCGTAAGCGCCGCTTGGATAGCGAGCTGTGCGGTCTCTTTGTCTCGGATCTCTCCCACCATGATGACATCAGGGTCTTGTCGAAGAGTGGTTCGAAGTCCGGTAGCAAAGGTATACCCAATCTCAGGACGCACTTGTGACTGCGACACACCTTCGATGTTGTATTCAACAGGATCTTCAAGAGAAAGCACATTCTCGGCTTCCCTATCGATTTCATTAAGCATCGAATACAGAGTGGTTGATTTTCCGGAACCGGTCGGACCAGTAATAAGAATAAGTCCGTACGGACGTTTGATGGCAGCTTTGATGATATCAAGATTACGCTTAGTCAAACCAACATCTTCGATTCCCTTCACCCCTTTCTCCTGATCAAGAATTCGCATCACGATCTTTTCACCATAATATGAAGGAAATGTGGAAACACGGAAGTCAATCTTCCTATTATCGATACGAGCAGAAAATCGACCGTCTTGAGGTTTACGTTTCTCATCGAGACGCATATCTGACAAGATTTTAATACGAGCAACTACTGCTTGGTGCACTTTGAGAGGAAGGGTGATGCTGGTATTCAAAACACCGTCCACTCGATAACGCACACGGACAGATTCACGCATCGGCTCTATATGAACATCGGAAGCGCTACCGTCGATAGCGTATCGGAGCACAGTTGCCACAATTTTTGTAACAGGCGCATCTTCAACAATATTAACACCTTCCGCTTCCTGCTTGTCCTTTGACATAGAAGTGATTTGGATATCTTCGGAAGCCAAATCTGTTTCAAGATCAGAAAGAGCTTTGGTCACTTCTCCCGGCAAGCCCTTATATGAAGTGAGAGTCTTTTCAAAATCAGCTTCAGAAACTATGTATACCTTAAACGGCATATGAATCTTCGAAGAAATGAAGTTGAGGGCGTCGATAGCTGCTATATTTTCAGGATCAGCAATACCTACTTCGAGAACTCCATCTTTTACAGCAATAGGAACGATGCGGTAATAACTCGCAGATTCCTCGGGAATATAATTGAGAGTATCGAAAGGAATCGTCATCCCCTCAAGACTGCGCGATGGCATACCGTAATAAGCAGATTTTACACGAAGAATATCAGCAAGCGTTACGCCGCGCTCGACAAGAATAGTATCTAAAGTTTTCTTTGAAGAAGAAGCATCATTTTCGATTGCTTTGATGTCTTCTTTCTTTATCTTCTTATCCTTTTCGAGGGCGTCGAGAAAGCTCATAAGAAATTAAAAGGGTGCAAAAGGATTAGGACGACCAGAAGGTTCATCAGGGATTATTCTTGTGCGATCATCAAGAGAACGAAATGCAGGAGTTAGAAAGATATCTCCGCTAATTTTAATAGCATTCACTATCTTAACCTGTCTCACTAATTTTGCAGCGAGAACATCAGCTTCAGAATTAAGTTGTCCGCTTAGTTCGGTAACAAGACCATTTTGATTTTGTGCTTGTGCAGCAGCAGTAAGGACGAAGATTCCAACTAAAGCGATTATAAGAATATATTTTTTCATATGCATGTTATTTTAACCAATAAGTGCGCACGGTGACCGCAAAATCATACCCCTCCTTTTCTCCAGGAGTGAACGAAACCCCAACCACATCCATAAGACGTAAATTGTTCTCAAGAGCCGAGATGAAATACATAAAGGTAGGATACGCAGCTGTTACATTGAAAGAGATGTCGACTGAATTATACCCTTCTCGACTGGAAACGGCTGCAGCGTCTTCGTTACTAAGATTAATATTGAGCATTTGAAGACCGTACTTCGAAGCAACATCTTCCATGGCAAGAATGAGTTTGACATCATTAATAGTGCTTGGAATAAGGACGGGGAGTTTCGCCATATCCTTGGGATCAAGAGCATCTACCTGTGCTTGCAATGTGGCAACTTGCTTTTCAAGTAATTCAGCTTGTTCAAGAGTTTCCTTGTAAACCGTGAGCTCCTGACGAACAGCAGAAACTTTTTTCCATTCTGGCTTCACAAAACCGAAAAAGATTCCTATTGAAGCGAGTATGAGAAAAATTGAAAGAGCGTTTTTCATTATTGTGGATTATAAATAAGTACCTGTGGGTCAATGGTGGTAAGAAAACTAAAACTTACTTCTCCTTCCGAATCAAGGTTGAGATCGGAAAAAAAAGGAGATTTAAAATACTTCTTTGCAGCATCCGAAGAAGTAAGGAGATCTGCCTGCTTGGAAACTCCTCCGAAACTCTGTGCCTTACCTTTCATAATCAAAGTAACCTGAGTAGGTGAAAGATATTTAAATTCGAAAGATGTAAAACGAAGACTTTTTAAAGTATGTGCTTCAAGCATATCAAAAAGTCCGGCAAGGGTGGTGTGATTCTTAAGAAGAGCGTTAGCAACTTTCAATTGCTTATCGACAACTATGATTTTGTCAACTGCTGCATAATTAAAAGATGCTTCTTTAACGATCGCGGCTTCTTTAGCGACAGCAACTTGCTTTTCAATAATTTTTCCGTAGATAAAAACTCCAGCGGAAGCAGCGATTACAATAAATATCAGGAGGGTAGAAGCGATAGAAAGAAGATTGTGAGGAGTTTTATTCTTTATACTTCCCGACTCATTGAAGGATTTTGGAATAAAAGAGGTTTTAAATTTATTTTCCATAGATTAAGTATACCAGTTTAAGAAAGCTCTTCAAGCTTTCGAAGCGCAGCACCAGTCGCAACAGCAAATCCATATGCGGTGTCACGAAGTGTTGCTGAAATAAAAGCAGGAGCACTGATCTTTGAAAACGGATTACCTAGCTCCGCTTTCAAATTAAGTTCCTTTTCTACTCTCTCAACAAAATGAGGAAGTGCAATCCCTCCCCCAGAAAGAATCGCAAGTCCAACACGCACACCTGAAGTACGTTCGAAATTCGAAATAATAGTGCGCGTTTCAGCCCATATATGGTTGAGAGTCAGATCAACCACACCATTAACCGTCTTTTGATCAGCTTCTTTAAGAGAGGTAATGTTTCTTTTGATTTTTTCTGCTTCTGCAAAATTAATAACCAATGATTTTGCAAGACCTTCAGTAATATCTTTTGATCCCTTATTAATGATGTGTGATGCACGGATAATGCCTCGCACGACAATGTACAGTTTAGTTCCAAGCGCCCCGAAATCAAAAACTAAAACAGGAGTATTTGTACGAGCAACAATCGATCGGACGACACTGAACATTTCAATCTCGAAGAAACTAGTCTGAAGACCATTATCTCGCACTATATTGTTATAACTATTCAAGATTTCATTATGTATAGAAATGACAAGAACCTCGGTTTTGTCGATTGCATGAGCCTCTTTCACTTCAGCAGCATGATCATATTTTTCCTTAGGGATAATCCACCAATCCAAAGTCACTTCAGAAATAGGGACGGGGATATATTTACGTGCCTCGATCGGAATGATCTCCTCAAGTTTTTTCTCAGAGAGAGCAGGCATTTCAATAAGTGAGACGAGGCTCGATTTGAAAGGGATTGCTACACCAGATTCGGTAGTCTTGATATTTGATTCATGAAGAACATCACGAAGCGCTTCGGATATCTTATCATTTGTCAGTGATGGAACGGTGCCAATTCCCCCACCCGCATAAGGACCGAGTGCGATTTCTCCGTAGGCTTTGAGGACGGCTTTGCCTCCCTCTTTCTTCAGCTCAACCACTTTTATCGATGACGATCCGATATCGATACCGAGAGCGGTCTGCCTGCCTCCTAATATTTTTTTAAAGTTAAAAAATGACATAGTTACGCACTTATATACTATTAAGTATATCATGATACTAAAGAAGCTGTACAAGCTATTTCTGTCTTTTCTATTCGAAAAAGATCAATTACTACAAAAGATTGAATTGATGGATGTGGAAACATTCCGAATATCGGCAGAACCTGCAAAAAAGATACCTATAGGCACAAAAGATATCGAAATGTATGCACTTTTTTCATACAAAGACCCTCTTGCTCGAGCTTTGGTGTGGAATATCAAGTTTAGAAGGAATAAAAAGTGTATCGCACTTGCAGGAGAGTTGTTGTGCTCGATAGTACCAATCAATCATCTTATTATTCCTGTGCCCATCTCGAGAAAAAGACTTCGAGAACGCGGATATAACCAAGTAAAACTGCTTGCTGATGCGATAAAACACCACCACAAAGAAGGATTAGAGGCGCGAGAGATCTTGGAAGATTGTATCACTCGAAAACACACCTCCCCACAAACTTCCCTTTCGAGAGAAGACAGAGCAAAAAATCTCAGAGGAGTCTTCGAGATTACCCGACCAGACATTGTATACGGTAAGAATATTGTCATCCTCGACGATGTCATCACCACAGGAGCAACAATGACCGAAATCGCAAGAGCGTTGAAAGCCGCAGGAGCAAAGAAGATCCTCGCACTATCACTTGCTCACTGATTTTGGATCAAAGATAGAGGGAGCGAGCTTTTCACCTGCAATAATCCGTGCAATACGACTACCTCCATATATTGAAGGAAGAATTCCGACGCCGTTGCAACCAAGGTTATACAAGAGTACAGGGTTAAGTGGTTCCTCTCCGATGAGACGCACGCCGTTTGGTGTATAGCCCATAAGACCATGCCATGTGAATTTATAATCTATTTTTGTATTCGGCTCAGGATCATAGACAGTTTTCACAAAATCATCAACTTCTTTTTGCACTACTTCAGGATAATCAAATTCAAACAAATATTCCTCACGATCAGCAATAGCATGCTGCGGACCTCCCACACAAATGAGATTATGTTTCTCATCGCTCTCATGCTCGAAAGGGCGTCGAGTCAAATAGAAGTAAGCTTGATCCATATCAGCAAATCCTTCTGGGGCATCGACATAATAACTGATCGCCGTAGGAGACTTATTCTTTTTTTCAAGATAACCTGTCATACGGGCAACTACACCATTCACGTTATGGTGGAATCGAGTATCGATAGCCAATCCTCCTTGGTTCAGTATCTCTATATTCTCAAAACCATTGGTACAAAGAATAACCTTCTCGGCAGTGATCACTGCGTTCGCTGGCCCCGCCAAAAGTACATGATCTTCTTTGAGTACTACTTTTGATATCAAAGTGTGCTCGTAAATAGTAAATCGTTCAGGATATATCTTAAGTAGGTATTCACTCACTTCTTCCGTAAAAAGAGCTGAGTTCATAACACCCTTTGGCTCTGAGAGCATAGCTATGAAACTCGCATCCTCGGTCTCAAGACATAACAATATTTCTTTTTTTTCTTTAAGCGTATAAAGACCATCGTACTTCGAAAGCATTTCCGTAGAAAATTCAGATTCTTTAGCGATATCGATCTGATGAATAAGTAACCCCGCTTCCCTTCGCGCAAGATTATTCTTCAATGATTCTTCCACCTGCTCGAAGGTAGAGAAACCATCGTATCCAGTAAATCGGGAGAAGTTCAAAGTAAGCCCTGCTTCGGTATACATCTCCTCAAGAAATTCCCACGAAAGCTCGATGGATTTTTGTGCCTCACCCGCAAGCTGCACACCGAACTCTTCAGCCATAACATGGAAAGGTTTTTCAAAATAACTGACGACTTGTCCCGCATTATGCCCTGTAGCTCCGTAAGCCAACTTGGATTTCTCGATGAGAATTATTTTTTTGGTGGTGTGTTTCAATATAAAAAAAGCGGTGGATATTCCAGCGATACCACCGCCGATAATAGCCACGTCGGTTGATTCATCTTTCGAAAGTTTCTTTAGAGGTCGATCTTTCCTAAGTTGGTCTATCCAGGGAGAATTATTGATTTTCATGAAGATAAATATATCACACGAATTAAAAAAATCGCTCTTGCCTGGGCAAAAACGATCGTAACGAATCGACTATGTTCCGGCAACAGCAACGCTGTTGCCGGAACATTATCATACCTGAAACTACTCGCCTGCTCGCCTACTCGCTCACCTTACGATCCTTGAGGAGCGCACGTATTGCGTCTGCCACCCGCTTATTTGGTGTGGCCTCCGCAAACCTCCTCAGTCTTTTCTCGTCCATGAACACCCCCATGGTTGTAACCATCTCCTTGAGGTACGGATGATTTGGATCGAGAGACTCGATGTCAGGAGAAGCCTCCGCCGCGTAAGCAGTGAAGAACATACTCTCAACAGCCTCTCTATCATCCATCTCAGACACCGTAGTAAACCACTCCATCAAACCCGCTTTGTCTGCGCGATACCGGAGCTGGAGGGTTCTCATGAACGCACTGCGCCCTTCCTCTGGGTATTTACGGTAATATGCCAGGGCACCAAGCATCGAAGCCTCAGGGTCTTCTGCAGACCATTTCTCAAACTCTTTCATGCCCGCTCTTATGCTTGCCATTTTGCCCAGCTCCGAGTATTCACGAGCAAGATCTGCCGGAGTTGGATCCTTTCCGTTGTCGGCCCTCACCTGCTTGCTTGCCTCCATCACAATCTTTGGAAGCACCTCAGTGAGGAATACTCCTGACCCTTTCTGGGCGATCTGGTCTCGCACAAATTGCATCAGAGCTTCATCGGTGAGCTTGCCTTGTTCGATAGATGATACGGCAGATGAGTTATCCTCGGAAGAAGCGACCGGAGTTGCTTTTTCTTTCGGAACATCCGTCTCCGTATTAGCCTTCGTGTACTGTGTCTGCTTGAGCGCAGACAATACCTCGTTGTCATCGTAGTTATTGAATCCAAAAACCGCGACGATGAGGGATATGAGGGCTATGGGCCCCCACAACCATTTAATGGGATTTTTCATTTTCAGCTTCTTAGGGTTTGCTGTATGTAGGTGGTGCTGCTGGTGGTGGGGCTGGTGTTGCAGCCGGGTTGGTCACCGGTCTTGGTGGTGTTGGTGGATTGTTGTTGAATGGTGGCCACCAATACCTCTTAAGCCACGGTATCGGAG
>CALRBL010000019.1 GCA_943354075.1 Candidatus Nomurabacteria bacterium
TTAGAAACAATACGTGAAGATCCGGTAAGACCGCTGGTTCCTGTCCAAGAGTATGAGTATGAACCAGTTCCTCCGTTTGCGCTGGCAGTGTAGGTAACCGTCTCACCAATATCGGCATGAGTTGGGTTTGCATAACAAGAGGCAACAAGGAGTTCAGGAGTTTCTTCCTCGATCACGGCCGTACAAGTACGGGTAATAGTTTCGTAGTTTGAAGTGATCTGTACAGTTCCGGTTTTTGTACCAGATGTAGTGTATCGCTTCACGATAGTAGGATAGTAGCTCGAAAGACCATTAGTTCCTGACCAATGGTAAGAGAAGTATCCATTTCCTCCGGATCCTTGAGCACGCCATGTAACAACATCTCCATCAACAGTAGCAGTACAGCTTCCAGAGGGAGCTGGGTACTCGTAATCATTATTGTTTCCGAAGTTGACATTGAGTTCGTTGTTATTCTCGTTGTAGTTATTATTTTCTGAATTAACTTCATTAGTAATAACAATATTTGTGCTGCCGGTATCATTTGATCCGCATGTCGAACATGCATTAGCCGGAATCACCCAAAAAGCGAAGCCTAAAGCCATGATTCCCAAGAGGGTGAAAACATAGATCTTATTGATTTTCATAAATAAATGTGGTGAAATAAAATATTAGTAACTTGAGGATTATATATCATTAGACACTTATTGTCAATAGTCCTTTTAGATGTTCTGTGAGGAGATTAAATCTGCCTCAGCGACATAGCGATCAGTCTTTTGTCCGAAGCTGTTACAAGTAGAAAGAGTGAGCATATTAGAGCCACTAGAGAACTCAACAAGTTCTTTTTCTGCATTAACAAGCTTCACTTCCCTTACTTTATAGATATAGATTTTGTTGGTCCCATAGACCTTGATTTCATCTCCTTCTTCGAGATTTTTGATGTTGTTGAAGATCTGATATGCTTTGTTGTTCACATATTGATAGCTGGTACTATGTCCAAAAACGAACATGTTTCCCTTCCCTGCAATTCCGGAACCTGGATAATAAACAGCGCCTTTTAGAAGAGCATTGTTTAAAAGCGTGTAATTGGCAGAAGCAGGACGAACCACAGCAGTATCGAGACTGATAGAAGTCGCAACAATACGCATAGGAAGTTCACCTTTTTCAGAAGGTAGAGATACGACTTTACTTTCTTCAGAAGATGGCATGAGACCGAGTCCTTGGAGTGTTGATTCATTGATAGAGGAAGCGACAGTATCATCACGAGTCTCCCTTTCGAATTCAGTGGGTACGAGACCAAATATCGCAAGAACGGTATAAGAAAATATAAAGACCGCAAGAAAAACTCCTGCGAAAATAAGTACGTTTTTAATGAAGATTTTGTCAGACATTCTTGTTACTATACCAGAAATCTCAATACTTGACAAGAGGCTTGGTTTGGAGTAGATTCCTTCCATGAACAAAAACGAAGTCACTCCGGTACAGATCGCTATCCGTATCGTCATTATCATCATAGTAATCGTCATACTCCTCCTTGTAAGCTTTGCCATGGTACGTTTTGTACCAAAGGTATTCTCTTCCCTTGCAAGTTTCCGCACACTCTTTACCGCAAAGGAACAACTCATTGTGTCTTTAGATAAGGTATCTGTGCGAGAAGGAAGCGATACTACTCTTTCTTTCAAACAGACTGGTGGGAAATCAGAAGGTTATTACGAACTCAGCTATTCATGTTCAAAGATTAGCTCAAACACTTCTCTTGATATCATGAGTGATGAGGGTAGCACCAATCTCTCTTGTGACACCCCTCTCATGCTTCCCATAACTCCTTCAAGTACTACTTCATACTCTACAAACATCACACCGATAGGAAAAGAAGTTTCTTATGATCAGCCAATACTCATTACGATAAAACACATCAATGAGTCTTCAACTGTCGCAACAGGAACAGCAACACTCACCGTTCTCGGTGAGACAAGTGAAGAAGAAGCATCGCCTGTTGTTGCAACTTCTACTCCCGTCACCACTTCAAAACCACCCACCGTTGTTTCCCCAACCACAAACTACCATCCAAGTCCTGCACGCCTCACAGCACAGATGGGAAGCGTCAATGTTGATACTAATGGTAAGGCGGTTGTCACTTTCTATGTCACAAACACCGGTGGACAGCGTTCGAACTCTTGGACATTCAGTGCAAACCTCCCACGAAGCATCGGACAAACTGTCTACAATTCCCCTTACCAATCTTCAATTCCAGCCGGTGGAACGAGCACTATGTATCTCACCTTCTACAATGCAGAAGCAGGTACCATCAATGTATACGTTCAGAACTCAAGCTTCAGCGCCACACTTCGATAAAAGTTAAAAGGTTACCAAAACAAAAGAGCATAAGTTTTTCTCCGCTTGTTTCGATTTTGCATCGAAAATGGCTCCAAAAATACTTATGCTCTTTTGTTTTGTAAACCTAACTTATATATCAATATTTGCAGCTTTAGCGTTCGACTGTATAAACGACTTTCGTGGAGCAACTTCGCTTCCCATCAAAATGTCGATCACCTTGTCTGCCTCCTCGGCATCCTCAACAGTCACTTGCTTCAAGACTCGCTTGTTCACATCCATAGTAGTTTCTCCAAGCTCTTCCGCATTCATTTCTCCGAGACCCTTGTAACGCTGGATAGAAATCTTGGATTTGCGCTTCTTGTCTTTAGCGCCCTTCACCTCGTCTCCTGTTTCTTCTTCGCTGTTTTCCTCACCCTCTACATCGAGAGTTCCGTCTTCGGTCGAGCTGATATCAGCTTCTCCCTGCTCGTTCATGTATTTATTTTTTTCATCATCAGAATAGAAATAGTGAATCTCTTTTCCCTTCTTTACTTTGTACAGTGGCGGCTGGGCGATATAAATGAAACCTCCATCGATGAGCGGTTTAAAGTATCGATAGAAAAGAGTGAGGATGAGTGTGCGGATGTGTGCACCGTCGACATCGGCATCGGTTGCAATGATAATCTTGTGGTAACGAAGTTTTGAAATATCAAAAGTGTCGCCGATTGCAGTACCAAGCGCAACCACCAAGTTGCGGATCTGTTCTGATGCAAGCATCTTGTCGAGACGCGCGCGTTCGATGTTCAAAATCTTTCCTCGAAGAGGAAGCACCGCTTGTGTCTTTCGATCACGTCCCATTTTTGCTGTTCCTCCGGCGGAATCTCCCTCTACAATGAAGAGTTCAGAAGTGCTCGCATCTCGTGACTGACAGTCAGAAAGCTTTCCAGGAAGGGTCATGCCCTCAAGTGCTCCCTTTCGAAGCACAGAGTCCTTGGCAGCCTTTGCGGCCTTGCGGGCGCGGAGAGCAAGCTCGGCTTTCCCTACCATGGCCTTGGCATCATCTGGATTTTCCTCGAGGAATGCGGCGAATGCCTCACTGAAGACTGTTGCGACCGCACCTTGCGCCTCGGTAGAACCAAGCTTTGCTTTAGTCTGTCCTTCAAACTGGATTTCGCGAAGCTTTACCGAAACAACGGCAGTAAGACCTTCGAGTACATCGTCTCCGGTAAAGTTGTCATCCTTTTCTTTGAGAAGATTGTTGGCACGAGCATAAGTGTTGATAGTACGAGTGAGTGCGGTTTTAAATCCCGTCACATGTGTTCCACCTTCGGGAGTCGAGATGTTGTTTGCAAATCCAGTGATGCGTGAAGAGATGTCGTCGACATATTGCATCGCGACTTCGATATCCTCGACACCTTCCACTGATTTTTGTACATAAAAGATATTCTTGTGGACCACCTTCTCAGTCTGGTTATAAAACTTCACAAGAGAGACGAGACCTCCTTCGAAATAAAATGTCTGGGAAGGAGCGTCGATGAGAAGCTCGGAAAGATAGAAGGCTTCGTCGTCACGGATCTTGCCTTCATAGCCGCGGAGGTCAATGACGGCAATTTTAAGAGCTTTCACGAGATATGCTTGCTGTCTCATATAAGGCACCAACCAGTTCCAATCAAAATCAATTCCTTCTTTAAAAATTTCAATGTCTGGTTTGAAGGTTACAATAGTGCCATGTTCTTTAGTTTTACCGATTTGTTTAACATTAGCCTTCTTCTTTCCTTGAGAATATTCCTGTATCCAAATGCCGCCATCTTTATGCACAACAACCCCAGTGTAAACAGAGAGTGCGTTCACTACCGAAGCTCCCACTCCGTGAAGACCTCCAGAAACTTTGTATCCTTCACCACCAAATTTTCCTCCAGCGTGGAGAGTGGTCATAATGGTTTCAAGTGCAGACACTTTTGTTCCCTTATGCATGTCGACAGGGATTCCTCGTCCATTGTCTGCAACTCGAACATGATTATCGGGAAGTAGAACGATCTCGATATGATCAGCATGACCTCCCATGGCTTCGTCACGGGAGTTATCGAATATTTCTCTAATAAGGTGATGAAGTCCTGCAGGACCAGTGGTACCGATATACATTCCAGGACGCTTTCGTACCGGCTCCAAACCTTCAAGAACAGTGATCGAATCGGCTCCGTAAGAAGACGGTTTTGCGGTAAGTTTTTTGCTACTTATTTCCTTGGCCATAGAGTTTTAGTATAGCAGAAATGAGAGTAAGATGCGAGGAATTTTGAGAGGAGAAAATAGATATTTAAAGGCTGTGTTGAGGCATAATTTGTATACGTAATCTAATCAATACCTTGGGGGGGTGATTAAATTACGGCCTCGCAAATAAACCACACGATCCAAGTAAGACTCAAACAATACACAGAGCGCCATTGTAAAATACTCCTTAATAATACCCACGCGTTTCGCGAGAAGAAATGCAGGGTTTTTTTATTACGTATCAAGAATTCCTAAATTAAAATTTGACTTCAACTACTCATTTGTTACTATTGAGTTACAAATAGCCATTAGGCCAATCGAGGAGCTCCCGTAAGGGAGCTCCGTCTGTTATGGAGAAATCCGTATTAGAGCAATCACTTTTAATTGAATCTGTTTAAATTGATGTGGAGATATTTTTCTCATAAATCTCCTGAATCTCTTTACACTAATAAGCCGAAGTTGAGATAATATGACGAAAAAAGTTACACCGTCATGCTCAAGGTTATGATAGAAATCATTATTTTTATGTTTGGTACTCATCGGTAGTACCCAAGCAATCTGCTTATTAAACTTTCTTAAAATCAATACAGGTCTTTCGAATTGGTGCATCTTCCCATCTTCTTCATCTCCCACATTCACACCGATCGAACACCACCATATTCCCCTTTCGTAAAAAGCTGGAGTTGGGAACATTTCAATTTCTTTTTTATCACTATTCCACCCATCAAAATCTTTTTGCATTCCTTACCCTACCAAAAATACTTAAAGATTCTCTAAAGAAAAGATAAACAAATTCTCAATCTATCGCACCTCCCAACCCTTCCCTTTCATTTCATTAGAAATTGTTTCCATTACTTTATTTATCTCCTCATCAGTCAGGGTTCTTTCATACGACTGAAATATCATTCGGAAGGCATAGGAAGTTTTTCCGTCCTTTTGGAAAGTATCGAACAGTTTGTGTTTCAAAAGAAGATCGGTACCGTTTGAAATGATAATCTGCTCGATCTCTTCCGCTTTTATAGAATCTGGAACGAACACCGCGATGTCGCGCACCATGAATGGATATACAGAGAATACTTTATAACTCACTTTAGGAGCAGGGCCATATCCAATTGATTCATACGAAGGTACTTCGATATGAGAAAGCAATTTATCGAGATTAATTTCCATGATACCGTCGATACTATTGATCACGCCGATCTGTTCACCTTTGTAGCGCATGAGGCCGCCGGTATCATCTACCGTACATAAGGTCATGACATCCACGTTCAGTGCTTTGAGAAGTGCTTCTCGTGTCTCGCGGATATCCTCATTCGAAGTCTTCCCTTTTACTTTCTTCACACGACGAATTCCTACGCACAAAGAAGTGTGTTCGCCTTTACCAATGAAAACTTTTCCAATCTCAAACATTTTTATAGAATCAAGGAAAAGAAAGTCTGCATTGCGTGCGTTCATATCGAGCGCTTTCACCATCCCTTCTGAAAGGTTGGTGCGGAGCGCTTTTTTGTCAGACGCGAGGGGATAGCTGACTTCGATATCACCTTTCGGAACAAAAGTATAAAGATACGCCTCCGAAAATCCTAAACCTGCCAAGATATTTTTAATATGTTCGGTTGCATAGAAACCAGAATGAACAGGGGCACCTTCTGGACGGATTGTTTGGATGGTGCCGGTGATTTTTTCATATCCGTAAAGTCGTCCCACTTCTTCTACAATATCTTCGGGAAGCACGAGATCGAAGCGATGATGAGGGATAGTGAGAGAAAGAGTGTTCCCTTCTATAACAATCACAATATTTAAACTTTTCAAAATCTCAATTATTTTTTCTTCGGGAATTTCAATTCCAAGCTTTTTATTTATGAAATCCACACTCGTTACAATGACTCCCATTGCAACAGGTTCAGGATAGAAATCAGTAATAGGACCAAATTGTGCATCAGGAGAAAGCTTGTTAATAAGAGCGCTCACATGAACAATGCCAGACATTGCAAGCTCGGGAGTGATTTCATTCTCAAAACGTTTAGATGATTCATTACGAAGGTTGTATATAGTAGCAGTTTTACGCACCGCAGTCGGATGAAAATTCGCCGATTCGATGATAATATTTTTGGTTTCCATGGTTACCTCCGCTCGCTTCCCTCCTTTCACACCAGCGATCGCAAGTGGACCTTGTTCATCTGCAATCACAGAATCAGAAGAGGTAAGAATGATTTCTTTTCCATCGAGAAGGGTGATAGTTTCGCCCTCAGTCGCTTTCCGCACCACAATATTCCCTTTCACTTTATCAGCATCGAATGCGTGGATTGGCTGACCATAATCAAACATAGCAAGATTGCCTGCGTCGACAACAGTGTTGATGGAACGGCCATCCATTGCAGAAAGATTGTTTTTTATCTTCTCCGGAGATTCGGTGATCGAAACATTCTCGACTCGTCTTGCAACATACCGTCTGCAGAAATTCGAATCTTCAACTTCAACAGAAACTTTTGCGACTGAATCAGTAACAACAAGAGGTTCGTCGTCGATTGTTTTTTCTACACGAGAAAGACAGGTGAGTGCTTGCACTTCATCTGCAATACCGCGATATGAAAGACAGAAGTGTGCACGATCAGGAAGAATTTTGGCGTCGATGATTTTGTCACCATTTCCGCTAAGGGCATCTTCAATTCCTTCAATTTCGAATGAATGAAAAGTGAAAAGTTCAGCGAGAACTTCCGCACTCGGAAGCGTGTCTTTAAAATATTCTTGTAACCATGTGTGAGAAATTTTCATATTATTTAAATTGATCGATGAGTCGCAAGTCGCCGTTGTACAAATGCCTTACATCGTCGATTCCATACTTCAAAAGCGCGAGACGATCGATACCGATTCCCCACGCAAAGCCTGACCACTCTGCTGGGTCGACCCCGACAGATTTTAGAACATTTGGATGCACGAGTCCTGCGCCTCCCATTTCGAGCCATTTATCCTTCCATCGCATATCTACTTCGACACCCGGCTCCACAAACGGGAAAAAGCTGGGACGGAAACGTATTTCGACATCATCACCGAAAAGCTTTCTAAAGAAGTGTTCGAGTGTTCCCTTGAGATCCGCGAGCGAAACATTTTTGTCGACACAAAGGGCTTCTACTTGGAAAAACTGTACTTCGTGCACGGCATCCGTCGCTTCGTTACGAAACACCTTACCAGGCACCACAATGCGATATGGCGGCTTCCCCGCCATCATATGACGAATCTGCACCGAAGAAGTATGGGTACGCAAAAGCATTCCCGGATTCCCCTTAATCCAGAACGTATCCTGCATATCTCGTGCGGGATGATCTTTAGGAATATTGAGTGCATCGAAATTGTTGAACTCGGTTTCCATTTCAGGACCTTCCGCAAATTGAAAACCAAGTTCATGAAAAACTGAATATATTTCTCGGATGATGAGCGTTAAGGGATGCATATTAGATAGAGATAGCGTTAATAAGAGTAGATGAAGCGGTGAAAATAAGTTCATAATATCCGATCTTGTCTTTTATAAACACACGTTGATCATCCTCTTTGAAATCTACGTCTCCCGCAAGAAGCTTGTGAGTATTTTGTGGGAATCTCTTGTCGAGTTCGGTTGCGTATATTCCCTCCTTGGTAGAATAGATGATCACATCGTTTCGCCCTGGATAAAAATCAACATATTTGATCGCACCCTCAACAACTAGAAAATCATCCCCACACGCCAATCTTTCAGCGTCACAAAAATAGAATGGAGTTGAATCTTCGCTTCCCTTCCAAGAAGCAACAATTCCTCTTTTTTCAACAGAGATCTCAATATCTTTTTTAGTGATCGCAGTAGACAAAGCAACAATACTCGAAGTCGAGGCGCGTCCGAGATTCAAAAGTAATGAATTGGTAGAGGTCGCAGTAGAAGTTGCAAAGAGCTTCACAACATCCGCATACAAACCATTAGTCACCGATGTTCCGGTGTTAAGTTTTACAAAACGCGGAACAGAGCTTGTACCTATAACTTCAGGAATAATAAAGGGGTACCCTTCGGTAACTCTTTTTTCTCTCACTACCAAAGTTTTTTTCCAAGGAATATATC
>CALRBL010000020.1 GCA_943354075.1 Candidatus Nomurabacteria bacterium
GTCCGTGGTATCCGTATTTTATAGAATGTACGTTCATGATCTGTACCAACTCTTCAACAAACACATCGAAGTGGTCGATCGGGACGATGATATCTTCGATACATGGCACAGCTTTGTACCCTGCTTCGTTGTAGTCACGCATCACCAAAAATCCAACACGACGGATACGCCATGCGGCTGCCGCGATCAATGGATCACTCACAAATTCAAAATTAATTTTATGTGAGACCAACTCTTCCATACAAAGTCGTGCTTTTTCATCAGTCTCTTCTTGAGTTGCTTCGCTAAATTGCGCGAGGATGAGTGATCCAGTTGTCGGATGCACCGTGTGTTGGATGAGTGCAGTATCTTCTGGCATATGAATACGCGCACGTTCGTAGGTGTTAATATCAAACGTCTCCACCCCTTCCGGACCTCGCTTCATAACAGTCTGCAAAATGAAAGGCATGTCGTGAATCGAATCGATGGAGATGATGAGAAGTCGTGTGTATGCAGGAATCGGCACAAGCTTGAGCGTGGCCTTGGTGACAATACCAAGTGTTCCCTGCGCACCGACAAAGATCGGCATCATATCGAATACCCCTTTCGAAACCACTCGTTCAAGACGATACCCTGAAGCGGCTTTTGGAACATCACCAATCGCATCTTTAAGCTTGGCTCCGTATTGGTTGTATATATTTAAAAGAGTTTGACTTCTTGCGTCTAGATGGGCATCTTCGCGGCGGCCGCTAAGATGCCCATCAAGTGCAACTGGCTCGGGACCGGTAACAATAACACTTCCATCCGCAAGCACGACTTCGAGAGAAAGAATATTGTCGATAGTCGCTCCATGTCGAACACTCTTTTCACCCGAAGCATTGTTGCCGATCATTCCTCCGATACCACAAATAAGATGTGAAGAAGTGTATGGTGCAAACATCAGACCATGCTTTAGTGCTTCCGATTCTATATCACGGAAATACGCTCCCATCTCTACAGTCGCGGTCATTGCGGAAGGATCGATACCAACCTTCGTCATATACTTGGTGAGGTTCATGATGTAACCAGTGTTCAGTGATCCTCCACTCATACATGTTCCTCCTGCGCGTACTGACAAAGAAATTTCAGGATTTGTTTTTTTCTCTTCAGACACTGCTTTGACTGCGATGACGATGTCTTCGGTGTCTTTCGGATACAAAACAGCAGAAGGCATTACTTTGAACACACTTGCATCACGCGCATGCTCTTCGAGCGTGGAACTATCTCTCTCTATTTCTCCTTTGAATCCTTTCATGATGAATTAAATATTATGAGTAGTCGCCCCCTCTTCTATGTGAGTAATATCTAAACTAGTAGGAGGGTGTTTTGCAGCAAAAAGAGTGAGTTCCTTTTGCTTTCGAAGTTCTTCTTCAAGATCTTTATTCTTCTTCAAAAGTACACGGTACTGGAAATAATGAGAAATGAGTTCAGGAAGTGTCAAAAGAAGTGCAATCAAGATTCCAGTGAGAACTGAGAGAGCGAGAACAACAGACAAAGAACCATCGATCTGCCAACTCAGAAAAGTGACAGAGACCATCTCGATATTCTGGAAAGCAAAAATGACTGCGACGCCCCCAAGCAACGCGCCTAAGATGAAGAAAATAATCATAAAGTGTTAAGGTGTCTTAGATTGATAATACGTTGATCTTCTGAATGGTCAACGGCCCCATTATTCCGGTTCCTGAAGTATACCCTCCTGGTACTAGAATATCACTGCGATAGTGCTCCTGGAAGCGATTAAGAGCTGCCTCTGTAGCAGGACCAATAATCGACTTCGAAATAATCGACGGCTGCTCCGCCTCCTGCAGTTGTCTGCCACATGATCTGGAACTGATCATTACCTCCATCATAACCAGTAAGTGGCGCGTTTCCGAGCTGCACGTAGGGAGAGTGCTTCAGAGGGTTTGCGTACTCAGCAGCAGAAACAAAAACAGGCAAAAGAAAAGAAGACAGACCAATTAAAAAAATATACCTAAACTTTTTCATTTATTTTTAGATTATATCACAACAGCTGTAGAGGCAATTACATCGAAAAATATATCAACATCGAATCCATCCCTCTCGAGCTCACATTCGGTTTTTTCAGGGTCGTTATAATTGTCGCATCGTACGGATTTCAAGGTGAAATTGAAGGTGACTGTCTTATCATCAAGAGGTAAAGAGTAGGCATAACTAGTATACGTACTTCCGGCAGCTCCCTCACTTTCTACGGTCACACAATATTTATGACTATTGATCGTCTTTTCTTCTTCAACACAAGAATATGGAGCATTCACTATCTTTACTTTTGGAGGCCAGTCTTGCGCAGAGATATATGTGGTCGGAAGCTTTAGAGGATATTGGAAAGTGATACCGTTCGATGAAGAGGTTCCAATGAGTATAATCTCCCTCACTTCAAAAGAGTTTTGAGCGATAACCGTCAGGGTATACACCGCATCATATGCATTATGTCCGTCTTCATAACTTATCTCACCAACTACATACTCATCTTGTCCATATGTAGTAGTCGCCACAGTAAGAGCAGTGACATAAAACTTTCCACCAAGCACTTCTTTTTCAGGAGATATCTCGGACAAATTTTCATTGAAATACGTCTTGATCTGCTGATCCATGGTTATCACTTCTTGGACGGGTTCATCAGGAGTTTTTATAGATGGTGCAAAAATAGCAGCGATGATGATTAATCCGATAACCGCGATCACTGCTATTATTTTAAGTGGGGTATTCATTATTTGTATTCTTATCTATTAAACCATGGCACAAAGACGCTTGTTGTTTTCCTATATTCATCAAACAATGGATTTTCTGCCATACTCTTTTCGAGCATAGGGACTCCCGAAACTTTCAATATTAAGAACGTGATAGTGAGCGGACCAATGAGGGCGAGGAAGCCATGAGGCACGGAGAGGGCGATGATCCATATTCCCCACCACTGCGCCACTTCGCCGAAATAATTTGGATGGCGTGTGTACTTCCACAATCCCGTATTGAGAATCTTTCCTTTGTTGGTGGGATCCGAGAGAAAAGTGCGCAACTGTCTGTCTCCCACAGATTCAAAATAGAAACCACATACCCACACCAAAAGACCGAGAATATCGAACACTGTCCAAACACTCGTCTGTGCAGTATTGATCATAATCACAGGAATAGAAATAAGAAGCATGAGAACTCCCTGAAGAAGAAACACTTGTGCATAAGAGCGCACCACAAACAACTTCCCCCATGCGACACGCCATGCTGCATAACGCTTGTCTTCAGACTTGTTACGATTACGCCTAAAGATGTGGTATGAAAGCCTACTTCCCCATATAAGAACAAGAAGTGTCACCAAAAATCCTCGATCCAAATCGAACTCTCCTTGCACATATGAAAATACCGCTAGCATGATAAAACCAAGACCCCATGCGATATCGGCAACATCATTTCTTTTTACCGCAAGAGAAATCAAAAACCATACCGACATATACATGAATACGAGGAGTGCGTAGAGCATCTATTTGAAGTAATTGATGATGAATACCGACACGACTGCTCCTGTACCAGTGAGAAATGCTCCCCAAGCCATATCGATAATAGTGACGATGAGAGGCCAGTCTTTCAAGGTGGCATGATTTGTCAGGTCATAAGTAGCGTAGGCGACAAGACCAAACAATGCACCAGTGGCGAATATAACCCAAAAAGAGTGTCCTGATTTGATCGCAGGAGCAACAACAAAGAAAGTAATACCTGCCGTATAGATGAGATAAAAGATAACCGCCGGAACAAAATTGACTGTCGGCGCAAAAAGATGTCCAAGCCATGACTTGTAATGACCGCCCATACTAAAAAGCCAGATGACGTCTAGGATTGCGAGGGGTACGAGCGTTGCTACATAATACATAATGTTCATGCAACAATACTATCATACAGACACCTCCCGAAAAGCACCTTCTTCACGCACAACTTCAAAATCACCGAATCTTGCCCATGTGGGAGATATCTTCATAAATACAAGCTCACTGTCCATCATATGATTCATCGGACGAACATAACCTCCTTCGCTCAACATCTTAATAAGATCAGGAAGGAGCGTTTGCTGCTCATTAGCATCGGTAACCACCGTAGCATCTCCTTCAATCTGGATCGTCTGAGGAGGATGCTCGCTTGCAATGACAAATGCGGCACGAGGATTCTGCATAAGATTCTTGTATTTCCTGCTGCCGGCACGAGTGGCAAAATAGACGTTCAAAGCATCGTCGATGATAAAGTAGACGAAAGCAGATTCAGGTGCACCACCCACAGAGACCGTGCTTACCACCCCAAGCTTTTTACCAAGAAGCTTGGCAGTGGAAGCGATTTGTTCAATTGAAGTATTCATACAAACAGTCTAAAGGTTATCGACCGCGATGTCTATTCTTCCTTGAAATAAAAAACACCATGAAGGTATTTGTGAAGATCATAGCAATCGAATGAATAGTCGTAGCGGTATTATAGGCTCCCAATGAAAAAAGAGTCAGCACGTGTCTCGATACATTCATACTGTACAGAAGAGGCTTCTCGGTTTGAGGGCGCACCCATGTCTTCCGAAGTGTCGGGATAAATGCCACGACATCTATTGCCACAACAATAACAACCGAAAGCGTAGGATCTTTCGTGAGAGCCCATGGAATGAGACCTAGAAGTGCGATAGCAAGAAAATAATTGTCGACTGCACGGATATGCCCCGCCTTCCCTTCAAAAAGATACTTCAGTGAAAAAAGAAAAATAACAATAGTAAATCCTTCGGCGATACCTGTGGGGAGAGCTCCAATTCCTGCGCCTTTTGCGATACCTCCAAAAAAAGTCGTCATCGAGACAATAGACCAGATAAACCACGTATAAGGATGGGGCTTCACCTTACCTCTAAAAATATCTTTAAGATAAGAAATGTTACCGACGATGGCAAAAAGAGAAGCAATGATAGCAATGAGTATTTTTATATCAAACATAGTACAGTAGTAAACTACCGTCTTATTATACACCTTACTAATTAGCTTACTCTCGACTTCCTACTTGCCTTCTTTTTAGCCAGTGCATCAGCTGCTCTCTGATCTGCTGCTTTCTGAGCGGCAATGTCTGCATCTGCTTGTTGCTGTGCCAGTGCCGCAGCTTTCGCTGCATTACTTCGATCGAGCTCTGCTTGCTGCGCGTTTAACCCTGTCTGTACTGGTTTTATTTTTTCTTGTTCAAGTTCCGCTTCTTTTGCAATTCGTTCCTCTTCTATCTTTTGCGCTGTTTTTTCTTGTTCTTCTGCTTGTAACAGCGCCACTTCCTGCTCGTGAAGCATTTTCTCTTCAACCATCTTTTCAGCAGCGAGCTCATACGAAACCTTTTTCCCATAGAAAAACGAACCACCAACAACCATTGAGGCTATGAGCGAGAAAGTTATGAGTACATTTGTAAAGTCTTTTTTCATTGGTATGAGGTATTGTGGTTAATCAATTTTCTGCCACATATGTGTATCGCTTTTTTTGACGGTGCATTCTGCACACTGAAAATCCTCGGGTAGGTCCTCCCATTTTGTGCCTGGAGCTATTCCCTTCTCAGGAAATCCGTGAGCCTCATCATAAATCCAGCCGCAATCTAAACATACATATTGTGACATACCACCATCGTACCTATCGATTATTAAAATCAGATTAACGGTATTTCAACCTCAAATACAGATCCTTGACCTACCTCACTAGAAACATTAATTGTTCCTCCATGACTAATGACAATATCTTTTACAATTGCCAATCCTAGACCACTTCCCGATGTGGAAGGCTGTGTTCGAGAGGAATCTGCTTTATAGAAACGTTCAAATATTAAGGGTATGTTTTCGGCCGCAATTCCAACCCCCGTATCCCTTACGGAAAGTAACGCACTATTACTTCTCTTTGAAAGAGATACATTGATTGCACCACCTACTTTGTTATAATCCACCGCATTCTTAAGCAGATTCAATACCAAACGTATCACTTCATCTTCTTTTCCGTGAATATGAATTCCCTTCGTAATTTCAGAGTGCACCTCCACTTGTTTTATCTTTGCATAAGGCACAATATGCTCACACTGCTTTTTTAAAATATCAGACAAAGATATAGAAGTCGCACTGACCTTGGTATCATTTTCGTTACGAGCAAGAAGAAGGAGGTCATTTGAAAGCTTTATAAGCCTTTCAACTTCCTCACTAGTTTCTGATACAAACCCTTGATACTCAGACACCGTTCTTTCTTTTTGAGATATCACTTCCGAACCTGCCTTCATTACCGCAAGTGGGGTCCTCAGTTCGTGTGCCGCATCTGCCACAAACCTCTTTTGCTTTTGATATGCGATTTCGAGGGGTTCAAGAGTCTCTTTTGAGAAAAAGTATGAAATGAAAATAATTATAAAAATAAGGAGCGTATCTGATAACAGCAATATATCAAAAAGATTTTCCTTTATTTCAGAATGGAACACCTCTTCTTTTTCAGTTCTCACATCGTCTTCTCGCATATCTTCGTTTATGCTTTGCACAAACAAACCGTATACAAGCCCACTGAACAGAGTGAGGATAATGAATACCCCAACAGTGTAATAGATCGTTAGTCGAATGACCGCAGCCTTGAAATTATTCGGCTTTGAACTTGTACCCCACACCCCTGATTGTTTCAATGTATTTTTCATTGTCATCCTGAAGCTTTTTACGTAACTGTCTTATATATACATCCGTGATGTTGCTAAATGCACTATACGCAAAGTCCCAGCAATGTTCAAGCAGCTGCTCTCGAGTTATTACGGTATTCACATTGATCATCAAGTATTCAAGGATTGCATACTCCTTCAACGTGAGTGCCAACTTTTTACCTTTTTTTGTCACTTCGTGCTTACTGCTATCCATTACCAAATCTTGCACTTTAACAAGATCATTAAATGCAACTTGAGGACGTCGGAGCAACGCCTTCGTCCTTGCAAGAAGCTCCTTCATATCAAATGGTTTAACAAGATAGTCATCAGCCCCACTATCAAGACCGGCAACCCTATCATCAACTTCACCCTTGGCCGTAATCATAATAATAGGGAGATTAATATCGTCATTCCTCAAGTTCTTACAAACTTCAATACCATCACGCTCTGGTAACATCACATCCAATATAAGCAGATCGTATGAGTCTGAACGAGCACTGCGTTCTCCCGTCTTTCCATCATGATAGGTATCGACTGAATAACTGTTTTCTTCAAGCATTTGCTTCATATATCCAGCTAGCTTGACATTGTCTTCGACGATAAGGATTCTCATAAAGACCAGTATACCGCTTATTCATCCTCTCTTCATCTTCGACTGATAGCATAAAAGTATATGAAAGAATATGAATTTACAGGAAAAGCAATGGGAACCGACTACGCACTTTCGATTGTGTGTAGTGATGAAGATCTCGCTGTGCGAATTTCTGAAGAATCAATTCACGAAATCGAAGCGTACGAGAAACAATTTTCTCGTTTCTTAACCGATAGCGAGCTCTCCAGATTGAACAATACCAAGAACATGCTTGTATCCGAAGAGTTCATAAAAGTGACTAAGAAGGCGCGAGAACTCTATATCCTTACCAAAGGAATTTTTAATCCTCTTGTACAGATAGGAAGGATGGGATATGACAAAGATTTTTCAACACTGAAAGGTTCAACACGAGAGGAAAGTACTAACACATACAACATTGATTTTGAAACCACCACTCTCGATGAGAAGGCGATGAAAATAATCTTGAAAGAAGGACAGAAACTTGATTTTGGAGGGTTTCTTAAAGGGTATCTTGCTGAAAAGATATGCAAAAAAATGATGCACTCTTCCCCGTTAGTAGTGGGTGCGATTGTTAACATTGGTGGAGACCTCCACACGCAAGGGGTAGACGCAGAGGGGGAATTCTTTACGTTTGATATTTATAATCCTATCACCGAAGAAGAAATACCTGTCACTCTCCACAATCAAAGCTTGGCGACAAGTGGCACCTATAAAAGAGTGTGGGCAAGATCCGATACTCAAGTGCACCACATCCTTGATTCATCAGGTATACGTAATCCCGATACTGACATCATTTCATCAAGTGTCATAAACACAGACGGCGGCACAGCAGAAGCGTATGCAAAAGTATTCCTTAGTCTCGGGGAGAAGGCACACGAGATACTACCCGAGAACAATACGTTATTTGTACTCATCAAAAAAGATGGTTCAGTAATACAAAACCTACAATGAAAACCTATATTCGATCAATTCAACTTTTTCAAAAATTCTCACTTGGTATTTCCGTGCTCACCATGATGATCCTGCCATTTATAATTGTCTTTTATCCTGATAGCTTGTCGGAACAAACCACACTTCGTCTCTACGATTTCTCTCACCTTGCGATGTTTTTTGTGATGATTATTCGACCACTTGCTGATATCTTCACCACCTCTACAAAAATAAGACCCTTGGTGATCTTGAGAAAAGGTGTTGGGGTGTTCTCAGCATCTATAGTTGTTTCCTTTATT
>CALRBL010000021.1 GCA_943354075.1 Candidatus Nomurabacteria bacterium
TTGGTTTCTCAACTGCGGCGTTGATCGATCGAAAGGGAATTGTTCCCGCCATCCGTGCTGCTATGGAAAAGTGTCTTGTAATGGTTCCTACTACATCGAAGATTCTCCTCGACGGTGCTCTCCACGCGCCCGACCGCTATCTCTCCCAAAAGACCATCATCAAAGGTGATGAAAAAGAAAAATTCATCGCCTGCGCCTCAATCGTCGCCAAAGTTTCTCGCGATCGGCATATGGTGCGTCTTTCAAAAAAATATCCTCATTATGCTCTCGAAATCCATAAGGGTTATGGAACTTGGAAGCATCGACAAGCCATTAAAGTGAGGGGGCTGAGTGAAATTCACAGAAAGAGTTTTTGTAAGTAGAGGTTTTCTTTAAAGATGCTATAATTTTATTATGAAGGTAAAATCTTATAATATAAATACATTTAAGAGAATACTACCCCTATTGTTTCTTGGAGGGTTTTGTATTTTTATGATGCCTTCAAATGTACATGCTGATAGTCTGACACTTCTACAATCGACAGACTCTCCTGCTAATGGTGCAACAATTGCACCAACACTTGACCTAACAAGTAATCTATACACCATTAATCTAACAGGAGCCACATGGAATCCCTTAACTGCTTGGGAGATGCTTGGGATGACTAAAAGTAATGGTAATTACTTTGGACTGCGAACAGAAAGTTCGAAATTAACTTTCTATTCCGTAAGAAATTACGTGACTTATTCAAATA
Source organism: Candidatus Nomurabacteria bacterium (assembly GCA_943354075.1). Classification (GTDB taxonomy): domain Bacteria; phylum Patescibacteriota; class Minisyncoccia; order Phycocordibacterales; family CALRBL01; genus CALRBL01. The sequence continues at coordinate 734 of CALRBL010000021.1, forward strand.
ATGCCAACCTGCTTAATCTAGTCTCAGGTACCAAATATAATTTTGAAATGGATGTGGGCCAAAAACATATTCGTCTTTTTGCTGATGGTGTACAAATCTTGTATGCAGTTCCTTATAGAATATTTGGAGCAAATGGTTCAGGTGGTACTGTCACAACAGAAGTATTTGATCCTATCAATCCTAATTTGGCGCTTAAGGCTGCCAATAATGCAATTGATAATATTTCAGTATATCAAAGAGATAAGTCCTTAATGACAAACTTGGTATTATTGGGAGACTCAATAACGTTAGCGGATGATTTTGAAAAACGACTTTCATCACAATTGACTAGGGATTGGTTTATTTCAAACCATTCACGAGGATACAGACAGTCTAGAGAATTGCGAACAGCAATTCTATCAAGCAGTCTTGGAGACCGTTATAATCCAGGCACTATGTTCTACCCAGATGTTGCAGGATTTTATGAATCTGGTATGGCGTCAAATAAGGTTTTGATCGGTGTGGGTACAAATGACTTATTGTGGAGTAATAATTCATCAGGTATTGGTAAAGGTACACCAGACGGCGCAAATACATATGGTCCTGAAGAGGGGGGTTATGTTGCTGTGGATGCACAGGATGGTAACGATCACAACACAATAAATAACATTCTCGGTGCTATAGATGATATTATTTCAAATAACCCTGGTTGGAAAGTGTATTTCCGTACACCTCTCAATACTAATGGATATGTCACTGCAGGATATGCTGCGGGTGAAGCAAAACGACAAGTGATACGAACTTCCGCTCTTTCTGGACTTATAAAAACTAAAATAGAATCAACAGGTGGTGTGGTTATTGACCAAGATAACGTTTTTGCTCCCGCAGCTTCTCGAACAGATGGAGCTGGTGTAGATGGTGCTCTATACAATCCTACTTACTGGCCGCCGAGTGTACAGGCTTCAGGATACAGCAATAATACGACAAACTTTGATGCATTTAAAATACACCCAATCACAGCAGGATACAATGCAATAGCAGATTATATAGCAACGAAATTGAATGACACCACTGCCCCTACCATCTCTTCTATCGCTACCACTACCGCCTCAACTACAGCGACTATCACTTGGACTACAAGCGAAGCCGCTACTTCTACTGTAAGATATGGGTCAACCTCGTCTTACGGTTTAACTGCAGGTTCCGATGTCTCAACAACTACTCATTCAGTTACTCTAACTAGTCTACAATCTGAAACATCTTATCATTTTCAAATCTCAGTATCTGATTCCTCAAACAATCTGGCAACATCCAGTGATTTAACACTATTAACACTTGATGTTACGGCCCCAACGATCTCCTCCGTCGCTTCCCCAACCACTGAAACCACTGCCACCATAACATTCACAACCGACGAATCTGCAACAAGTACTATCGATTATGGTACTACTACAGAGTATGGCACTGCTTCCTCATCTCTAGTCTCTACCACATCCACATCATTTACACTCACAGGACTTTCTGCTTCCACCCTCTATCATTACCGGATATCAGCCTGGGATGATTCAGGCAACCTCGCCACCTCATCAGACGACACCTTCACCACTTCTGCAGCAGAGCCTGAACCTGAATCGGAAGATGGGGTTGGATATCGAAGACCCTCACAACGTCGACGGGTTCCAGTCTCTTCTCCTAGTTCGGTTTCAGAAGGTTTGAGACCGGGGATGACTGATCCAAGGGTAAAAATTTTTCAGCAGTTTTTGAACAGTAAAGGATTCTTCGTATCGTTTTTCGGCCCAGGATCTCCCGGAAACGAGACTGACTTTTTTGGAGCCAAGACACAAGCTGCATCTATCGCTTATCAGCAGAGTCTCGTGTCTACCTCGATGACTAGCGAAGGAACTCCTCTCAGTAGTGATCTTGAAATAGGTGTGACAAGTCCAGAGGTTAAGACTCTTCAGAAAATTTTGAATGTCTTGGGGTATGTTATAAGTGATACGGGTCCAGGATCTCCCGGAAACGAGACTGACTTTTTCGGAGCCAAGACCAAGGCTGCTGTACTTCGTTTTCAAACTGATCACTGGGAAGAGATTTCCAAGAAAACTACTGTTTCCAAACCGACAGGTATGGTAGGGGAAGCTACGAGAAGCGTATTTTTGTTGTATTTGCCTTTTTAACCCTTTTCCCGTATAGTATTTTCCATGGTTACACACATGCGACATACCCGGTCTCAAACTGGAACACGAAGGAGCCACCACGCTTTGAAGTCACCCACTATCATGCTTTGCAAGGATTGTGGGCAGCCCAAAGGGAAGCACATCATGTGCGCCAACTGCGGCAAGTACAAAGGCAAGGTAGTAGTGGACATCCAGAAGAAGATTGACAAGAAGCACGCAAAGAAACAGAATAAGAGCAAGTAATATTAAACTGGCCTTATATGGCAAACCGGCACCTTTCACGATCTATAGTTATGCAGACGCTCTTCGAGTGGGACTTTCGAGGGCTTGAAAATGCAGAGATCGACGCCGTGCTTCTCCGTAATACTGAAGAATTCGCTCCGGGTGTGGGCGATTTCGCGTTTATGAAATCTCTTGTAATGAGTGTTCTTGCTAAGCAAATTGACATCGACCGTATTATCGAGAAGGCAGCTCCTGAGTGGCCTATACACAAGATCGGCGTAGTGGATCGAAATATTCTTCGTATCGGTCTCTACGAACTTCTTTTTGCCGATCGTGCCGAAGTACCTGCGAAAGTTGCGATTAATGAAGCAATCGAATTGGCGAAGACCTTCGGAGGTGAGACTTCCGGAAAGTTCGTCAACGGCGTGCTTGGTGCCGTTTACAAAGAAATGGGAGAGCCTGGTAAGGACGACGTTACCCAATCTAAAGTCTACAAATTCAAAACCATCCCGTATGAGAAGATGCCCATCGACAAGCTTGGTGGTGCGGTCATCTATGCAAAGAATGGTGACGAATACGAACTCGCGCTCGTGCACGATGTCTTCGGACACTGGACGCTCTCGAAGGGAAAACTATATGAAGGCGCAACTACTTTGGATGCCGAAGGAAACCTCGATGAGAAGGTAGAGACTGTTCGAAAACTGAAAGAAGAAATTGGTCTTGATACCAAGATCAAAGAAGAGCTTTCAAGAAACGAATACATCGCGACGCATCCCGAACGCGGAAAGGTGCGAAAGCAGGTGGTGTATTTCCTCGCCGAAGCCAAGTACCAGCCACTCCAGCTCGAAGAGACTGGTGGACTCGACAAAGCAGAATGGTTCAAGCTCCCCGACATCGTGAATCTTAATTTTTATAATGACATATTGCCCATCATCACCAAGGCGATCCAAATACTACATGCAAAATAACTTTACTGAATTCGAAAACATAATAGACGTCACCTTCAAAGACAAGGGCCTGCTTAAGCAGGCTTTTACGCATCGTTCATATCTTAACGAGAACCGCAGTCTGACCCTCTCTCATAACGAGCGTTTAGAATTTCTCGGTGATGCCGTGCTTGAACTTTCGGTGACTCGCTATCTTTACGACCAATTTCCCGAAAAGCCGGAAGGTGAGCTTACTGCACTTCGCTCATCTCTAGTGAATGCAATCACACTTTCCGAAGTTGCGAGCAATATCAAGGTGAATGATTTTCTTCTTCTTTCAAAGGGAGAAGCCAAAGATACTGGTCGCGCACGACAATATATTCTTGCGAACACGCTCGAGGCCATCATCGGTGCGATCTACTTGGATCAGGGATTCGAACCTGCCCATGGCTTCATCTCCAAATTCGTACTCACGCTCACCGACGAGATCGTACGACAGGGAACATGGATCGATGCAAAGAGTTCCTTCCAAGAAAAAACACAGGAACGCATGAGCACCACGCCTTCATACAAAAAATTGAAAGATACTGGACCCGATCACGACAAACACTTCACTGTAGGTGTCTATCTCGGGGATGATCTCGTTGCTGAAGGAACAGGGAAGTCTAAGCAAGACGCAGAACAAGAAGCTGCACGAAAAGCGCTTGAAAAGAAGGGTTGGTAGGTGACAAAGACTCCCATTGGACAATGGGAGTCTTTGTCAAAAAAAAGAGGGTTTCGGCGCAAGCCGAAACCCTCTCGTGTTGATGTTGTCGCAAGCCTAGGCCGCGAGGGGAACTTTTTCGAGCAGGGCGCTGCCGAACCAGTGGCGGATGACTTGAGACTGCCCGGCTGTGGGCGGGATATCAAGCTCCAGGCTGTATTCGCATGCGATGCTCCCTCCTGTGTTGAGGACTTTGAACTCGTTCTTGCCGGCGGCCTTCACGAGAATATCGAGATGGCTGATGCGAGCAAGTGTTTCTGCGGTGAATCGAGCGGTTTCGCCCGGATGGATCCAGTGGGAAGGTGCGGATTTTAGTGTATTCATTCACAAACAAGACTCTCATACTCTGTGATATAATTCAACCCAATAATCCTATGCTGCTCAAATCTCTCGAAATCTCCGGCTTCAAATCGTTTGCGAAGAAAACAACTCTCGAATTTACCGCACCCATTTCTGCGATTGTGGGTCCAAACGGTTCGGGAAAATCAAACGTAGCCGAAGCCTTTCGTTTCGTTCTCGGTGAGCAGTCCATCAAGTCACTTCGTGGAAAGCGTGGCGAAGACCTTATTTTCAACGGAGGCAAATCTCTTTCTCGTCTCAATCGTGCGTCGGTCAAACTTGTGTTTGATAATCGTTCGAAAGTTTTTCCAGTGGACTTCGAAGAGATCACTCTTGAACGCGTCGTTCATCGCGACTCTGTGAATGAATATCTTCTCAATGGTTCGCAAGTGCGTCTCAAGGATATTTCTGAACTGCTTTTTTCTGCACATATCGGAACATCGGGTCACCATATTATTTCGCAAGGTGAAGCGGATCGCATGCTCACGGCAAGTATTAAGGAGCGTCGTGCGATGCTTGAAGAAGCGCTTGGCCTCAAGGTATATCAGGTGAAGAAAGAAGAGAGTGAACGCAAGCTCGCCAAAACCGCGGAAAATATCTCGTCTGTCGAGAGTCTTCGTCGTGAGATCGCACCACATATAAAGTTTTTGAAAAAGCAGGTGGAGAAATATGAGAAGGCGATTGCACTTCGTGAAGAGTTGTCACTCTTGTATCTTCTATACTTCAAAATTGAAGACGAATATATATCTTCCGAAAAAGTGCGACTTCACGAAGAGCGAAAAGTTCCGGAGAATACCAAGCAATCTATTGCTTTTGAGATTCGGAATATAAAAGAAGTGTTAAGTAAGAAAGACGAACACAAAAAGGAAAGCGATGAGATCATAGATCTCCAGATGAAAGTTTCGGATGCTCGAGCGAAGAAAGAAAATCTCGTGCGAGATTCCGGAAAGCTCGAGGCCGAAGTCTCATACATTTCTCGGACTATTCGTGATGAGGAGACTAAATCTCGTGAGAATGATCATAAGACCATTTTGCTTTCCGAAGTGGGAACTCTTAAACGATCGATCGACGAATATGTCGCAGAGTCCGAACGCACCGAGGACGCGAGCACTCTGAAGTCGCTCATTGTGAAAATCAAAGAAGCACTTGGATCGTTCATCGAAACTCGTGCTTCATCGTCTGTTGAATATGAAGAAAAGATTCGCACCCTTTCAATAGAGCGCGAAGACAAGATGAAAGAGAAGGAGAAGATTGAGATCGCGATCGGCGAACTCACCAAAGAAGAAACAGAACTTCGACAAAAAGAGCAGAACATCAAAGCAGACATGGATCGCAGAAAAGACGATACGTTTGAAGCCGAAAAGAAAATGCTCGAGCTCATGGGAAAGGAGCAGGAGATAGAGAACACGCTTCACTCCATTCGTCTTGAAGAAGAGCGTCTTCATATAGTTAATGAAGAATTCAAACGAGATCTCCACGAAGCAGGAATGCTCATTGGTCATGAAGTGCTTCGATTCAAGGAGACCATGTCTGGCATGGGAACGGATGCGACAATGCCAGACATGGTCAACCGACCCGCTCAGATCGACCGCCGCAAGGAAGTAGAACGTAAGAAGATTCGTTTCGAAGAAATGGGCGGAGGCAATGGTGCGGAAATAATGAAGGAATACGAAGACGTCTCTGCTCGCGACCAGTTTCTAGAAAAAGAACTTCTTGATCTCGGTGAATCATCTGTCTCTTTGCAGACGTTAATCACCGACTTGGAGAACCGCATCGACACCGAATTCAAAGAAGGACTCATCAAGATCAATAAGGAATTCGAGACATTCTTTGCTCTCATGTTTGGTGGAGGTCATGCTGCGCTCAAATTGGTAAAGGAAGAGAAGCGACGTGTCATCGATGAGGAAGAAGGTGAGGAAACCATGTCTGGCATGGGAACGGATGCGACAATGCCAGACATGGAAACAAAAGAGGGAATCGAGATTGATGTTGCGCTTCCTCACAAGAAGACCAAGGGATTGGTGATGCTTTCCGGTGGAGAACGCGCGCTCACTTCGATCGCTCTCCTCTTTGCAATTTCTCAGGTGAACCCACCACCGTTTGTTATTCTCGATGAGACCGACGCTGCACTCGATGAAGCAAACTCTAAAAAATACGGCGATATGATCGAACGTCTCGCTGCACATTCGGGTCTCATTCTCATCACTCACAATCGTGAGACCATGTCCCGTGCGGGTGTGATTTATGGAGTGACCATGGGATCAGAAGGATTTTCAAAACTACTTTCAATACAGTTTGAGGAGGCGGTGAGTGTGGCGAAGTAAGATTAAAAATAAATTACCCCCCCATGATAAATTTAAAAAATAGAATAGTCTCGAGTACTCTCATCCTCATCATTCCATTTTTATTAGTGGTGATAAATATGGCAACGGTTAATTTTTTTGATGAGGAGTTTCTCAATCTCATTGTCTATGCTGATTTTATAGGGATAGCAGTTTGTGGAGGAAGTCTGTGTGAGGATTTTAGCGGAATAATTCATCTAGTAACTCTTCCTTTGTCGCTCATACTAATGTTTATTGTCTCACATCTCATTGTGAAAAAAGTTAATTCTTCATTCATCTCTTCGAACACTGAAGTTTATTCGAAATATTTTCTTAATTATCTAGCTCTCAAGTTTTTGGTGGTGATGGTACTCTGCTCCATTCTTATCGCAGTCTTTGCTCCATGGGATCGTATTTTTCAGGAAAAAGATTTTACAGATGCTTATTCGGGAAAAAGCTGCTTGAGTGTGAGTGATGAATTCAGAAACGGATGCTTTGCTATGCAGGGTAGATGTGATGCTGTTGTTGGTAGTCTTGAAAGAAGTGATTGTTATGGACACAGAGCTTTTAAAGAAAATAATATACAACTCTGTAATCAAGTTATAGATTCGAATGTGTGTAGAGATAATATCAATCTGACGAATAATGTGTGTGAGGCAATATCTGATTTGGAAAAGAAATCGAGATGTTTTTCCGTAAGGG
>CALRBL010000022.1 GCA_943354075.1 Candidatus Nomurabacteria bacterium
TTTTCAGTTTTTTCTTAACGGTGAAGAGGTAACCTACCGAGACAGTCCTGATTATTTTGGTTTAAACACTCCAGGTTTGCATGGTTCCCATTGGGCACAAATCGAACTTCCTCAAGGTCAGGGTAACATTCTTACCTTCAGAAGTCGACAAAACTGGAATCAATCCTTGTATCCTTATGGTCCTTCAGGTCAGTTTGGATACGAGATTTTGGTCGCTGAAGTTCCAGTTATTCCAGAGCCCTCAACAGGAATTCTCATGGCTTCGGGAATTCTTGGACTGCTTCATCGCAGAAAAAGACACTGAAACAAATACGACAAAAACCTAAACAACCGCCACCATGGCGTGAAAGGAAAAACTTCCTGCTCACGTGACATGGGCAGGCGGTTTTCTTTTACTTACTTTTTTAATTTATTCTTACGACACCATCAAACTTAAAATTCTAATACAATCGTTAATTCCCTCCCTCTCCTTCAAAAGTTCGGAAAGCCAGACATTGCGGTCACCTGTGAATGTTGTGAATGTCGAGGTATAATTATATCTATGAAAACAAGATATAAATATGGATTAGTATTTTTGATAATTCACATTTTTTTGTCACTTTTAGCAATATTTTTTGTATATGAGGCTATTGGTCCTTTGGGGATGATTGTCTTTCCTAATATTGTTATTCCTTACTTATTGACCGATAATCTACCAGATATCTTTGGAGACTGGTCTAATCTATATTGGGGAGGAATCTTCTGGCTAATTGTTGGTTTTATAATTGGACTTATTATTGAAAAAAGAAGACTAAGGAAATTAGCTCGTCAACAAAGTATCTAGTTCTTGTGTGGCAGATTTAATCTCTCCTCTCTCACTAGCTAGTTCTGAAAGCCACGCATTGCGGTCACAAATCAAAAGAGCTATATTTATCAACGTATTTCAGGGCACCAAACAGCGTGTTCAGAACTTTGGTATACTTTATCTCTATGAACAGATTTTCAATATTCGGTGAACTCGTCTCGGTTGAGGGTAAGCGAGATGAGCTGGTAGACATTTTGCAAGACGCAGAAAAATTATTACTAGTAAAGAATGCTGATTGCCAATTATATTCAGTAAATATTTCTCCAGACAAACCCAATAGTGTTTTTGTATTTGAGATTTGGACTGACGAGGCTAGTCATCAAAACAGCTTACGCGATGAAGGGGTGCTCGCACTAATAATGAGAGCGAAGCCTATTATCCAAAATATCCAGAGACATTACACTTTGACTACAGTATCAAAACAGTCGTAATTTTGTAGCTGTACAATTGCTTCTCTAATAAACTCTCTATCTTCATAAAGTTCGGAAAGCCAGACATTACGGTCATAATTAAGGCAATCCCTATGACTGTGAGCTCGAAAGCATCTCATAAAGATGCTTTATGATGGCTTTTGGTGTCACCATAGCTTTGATGAGAAAGTCTGCTTTCAGGCTTTTTGCGCGAGCGCGGTCTTCTTCCTGGCTGGTGTTTGAAACAACAACCACAGGAACCTTTTCAGTCAAAGGATCCTTCCTTAGGTTTTCAAGAAAATCGAGTCCTTTGATTCCCGACAAATAGATATCAAGAATAATGGCATCGGGAATAGAAACTTTTACCGACTCAACAGCAGCTTCTCCACTTACCGCACTAGTAACGAGAGCCCCGTACTTTGCGACTGCAGCAACGATGACATCCCCCAGAAACACGTCATCTTCGACAATTAAAATCTTCTTGCCTTTAAAAAAACCGTCGTAATTATTTTCTTCGGTAGTGTTCATGGGTCATATACTATCATGACTCATATTGTATGTCGCGTGCAAATATAGTAACCTTAATAGTGATAAGTTTACAAAATTAATTTTATTTTTATGATAATTGAAAACATGACGCTGTTAGTATATCTCATGTTTGCAGCAGGAATCTTTTATCTCATCTGCGCAGGATATGTCTACAAGCCTCTTCGAGAAGAAAAAAACGAACTCATCGGCGCGCTCTTTACCTTTCTTATTTATCAGGCAATCAACATGTTCTTCATGGGGCTCGAAATGTACACTCACAATATGGTCTACAGCAATATTGCAAGCCTCGCGGTATTCATCGGTTCTGCTTACATGCTCAAGTTCCCTCTCAGTTCACTTTCGGAAAAAGCGCGCACAATGATTTTCAGAACGGTACTCATCGTTGTCATCCTCGCTTTCATTTGGTTCATTCAGACCGAAAAACGTGAGATGCAGCTTATGCACTTTACTCTCTGGTATGACCTTATCATCAACGGGCTCATTGTTGGAGGATTCATCATTGTTCAAGGCCTTGGAATTACTGACCGTTGGAACAGAGTCAAAGCGCTCGGAGGAGGATCAGGAATCATTGCCTGCTGTGTGGTCGCAAATGGCGCCATGATCACCGGCGCCATGATTACAAGTTCTTTCTTCGGCTTCGTGGCTCCCCTTTTAATCACTCTTTCCCTCATGTACGCTAGAAAGAAGCAGCGCAAAAGTCAACATGGAATTGTTTGAAAAATTTACTTCATACGTCTTAGGGGCGCTTAGTGGTATTGCCTTCGGGTATGTCATTTTGGGTTCTGAAACGGCATTACCTTTGATTATTACTTCTGCCTTGATAGGTATGATCATTTCTGCAGAAATCCAGCATCATCACGTAGTAGCGATCATCAAACGAAACATCGATCTTAAAGATGAGATCGTGGCACTCATTACTCACGAGATGCGCACAGGGCTCACCTCGACTAACTGGGCTATCCAACTCGTACTTGAAAAATATGATAGTGCCTTAAGTGCAGAAGACAAGGAACGACTTCTTGGAGTAGAGCGCTCTATCGAAACGACTGTTATGCATTCTGTGAATTTGCTCGATGTCAGCTTACTTGAAATAGAGAAGCTTTCCATTTCAAGAACTTTGATGAAACTTAATGAAGTTGAGAACATTTTTCATGAGATAATCGATAAGTATACCTTCGGTACCAAGCAAAAAGGCATTAACTTTACGCATGATATTCGTCTCGATGGCAACAAAATGGTGGAAGTCGATATTATGCGTATCCGCATTATGATCGAGAACTTACTTGAAAACGCCATGCAATATTCGAATGGGGTGAAGAAGGATCTTCATGTAAAAATTGATAACGACGTCAAAAATATGAATATCATGATCAAAGACACGGGTATTGGCATTCCTAAAGACGAACAAAGCAAAATTTTTTCTGAATTCTTCAGGGCTAGCAATGCCAGAAAAAAGCTAGGAAGCGGAAGTGGTATCGGACTTTATATGTCAAAAAAATATGTGATAGCGCATAATGGCACCATTCGTTTCGAATCAGAAGAAGGTCAAGGTACCACATTCTTCATCACTCTACCCTTACGAAATGTTGAAGATCTGAATAAATTTCTGACGAAATTATAATGTAATCTCTACTATTAGAAAGTTCGGAAAGCCACCCTGTGGGGTCACACGTTTTTTATCCATATTCTTCAATACTTTTCAATACAACAGAAGATTTTTTCCGAACTAATGACATTCTAATTGCTAACCTTTACATTATATTGTACTATCCAAGCTCAATCTAACCGCTGAAATCTTGCCTGAAAGCAACTTTCCGCGCTTGGAAAGTTCTTTTTTGATTTAGATGAGGCTAGAAAGCATCAACATGATCAATCCCGTCAGCAGGGCGAGTATTTTACTCGCAAGTATCAATCAACAAATCCTCACGACAGCAATCCGATTCCTCACACACAAAGACGACGATGTATTCGCGATACGTCTGGGGGGCGTCCTTGCAATCGCCGTTGTTTACCCAGACCGCAATTTTGCGGAATTTCAATCCGTGAGTATCGGACTTCCTGGTCTCAAGTTCGGCCGATTTGCCAGAAATACTGCAGAAAAGGTCGCTCGGCTCTTCGAGCGCCGAGCAGAGGGCAACGATGAAGTGGCGGCTTCCGTGAGTGCTGACGATACACTCGGCACCTATGGGGGCTGCATCTTCTTCCGTAGTCGTCTAGCTGGATGCCATGAGGAAATCTACGTTTCATTCTCTGGTGCACCGCCTGAGGTGGACGAAGCTCTCGCTTTCGTCATCGGCGAACAATTGGGACTTGAAACCCCAAAGTACGAGAACCCTCTCATCCCTCGCGCACGCGAACTACTCGAAGATTTGATTCGAGGTTGAACAGAGATCACGACTACTGGGAAGTCTCAAGACAACTTCAACATACCACCGACCCAGCGGTGGTTTTTTTATTAGTGAACATGTGATTCACCAGAATCATCTACTGGGTGAATGTTGTGAACTTCCTACGACACCACAAAGCTAAAACTTTGAATACTACTCCCAATTCCCTCTCTGTTTGATAAAAGTTCGGAAAGCCACCCTGTGGGGTCACATTTAGCCTCAAAGCGAGATGAAGGTGCATCAAATCTATTTTACACATACAAATAGACCTTTTGAGAATATTAATTCTTTTTCCGCTATGATACTATTCAGTTATGAAAAAAGAAGTAATACCTATGGAGTTTGAGAATCTCGGCCCTGAAAAAAAAGCAGAGAGTCAGCTTGAAAAGGCAGAAGCAAATGCAAAAGAAAAAGAAAAAGAGAAACCTTTAGATTTGGACGGCCAGCTCACAAGTATTGAAGGGTCTCTTGCAAGCACACAATCAGAAATCCAGAGGCTTTCGGCATCATTGGAAAAGGGGAACGGAGATCTTGCACTCATAAGAAATAATCTTGGAATCGAAAACCCCAAAGGTGAAAAAACCTTTGAAGAGCAGGAAAACGAAGAAAAACTGCGACAGCTCAGGGAACAGGAAGCAGAACTACTTGAGGAAAAAGAGCAAGTGGAAATAGTTCAGGAACTGAACGTAATATTCCTTCAGATGGTGCAATTGAAAAAGCTGGCTCCAGATGAATTGCGGTTCGTCATCGAAAATGGCACTAGGTCAGACGGAACCGAATTTGAATCCAAAAGCGGCAAAGTGGACCCTAGGATTGTTAGAAGCATGGCTGAAGCAGCAGAAAGCGGCGCAGAACAACTTACTGCTTCCATATTAAAGATTTTCATGAAGGTAGTCGAAGGAATGGTAAAAGCCATCTTTATTGCTGTAAAGGCAGTAGTTGGCGCTGCTGCAGCCCTATCAGGTTCATCTGAATCCTCTTCGAACAATGGAGAATCGCCAGTCGCATTGGAAAATGGCACACCACTTGCGATTGAAGACAAGAAGTAACGAAGGATGAGGATTTGAATCCATCTCTAGCCTAAGAATACCTAATTTAATCTCTTCCCTCCTGCCCAAAGCGACAATATAGATGATTCCCTTTTCCCTAGACATCTTGAGATAGAGGGGGTTTCGAGTGAAGGACTCAGGAGACTAATTTCTCTGAATAAAGAAGGAGAGGCTTAACAGGATCTATTTTGATATACTTATAAGTATGAAAATCACCAAACTTGGCCACTGCTGCCTTATTATCGAAATTGATGGCGTTCGTTTCCTTACTGACCCCGGCAATTACACCACCGCACAAAATGAAGTTGAGAACATCGATGCCATCGTTATTAGTCACGAACACACCGATCATTTTCATGTTGAATCTTTGAAAAAGGTACTTTTAAATAATCCAAAAGCTCAAATAATTACGAATGAATCTGTGGGGAAAATCCTCGAAACCGAAGGACTTGCATATATCTGTATTGGTGATGGTGAGAGCATTGCAATTAACGGTGTCGAAATATACGGTCATGGTAGCAAGCACGCACCGATATATCACGACTACGAACAAGTTGAGAATACCGGCTACATGTTCGGACGAAGAGTCTTCTACCCTGGAGATGAACTGCATGTACCGAGAGTTGTCCCTGTGGAAATCTTGGCGTTCCCCGTGACCGCTCCATGGCTGACCATTGCTGATGCAGTAGACTATGTACTCAAAGTAAAGCCGAAAATTGCCTTCCCTGTCCACGATGGAAACCTTGTTCGTCACGGTCTGACCAATCGCCTCCCCGCACTCAAGCTTCCAGAAGCTGGCATACAATTCGTACCGATGGAACTTGGAAAAGAATACGAGTTCTGATAAAGTCACCATGTCTGGCATTGTCATACATATGCGCGGTTAGCTGTTTTGGTAGGTATGGACAAATATCGCAATAAGAGAAAGTTATTTAGATATGGTTTATATATGCGCGGTTAGCTCAGTTGGTAGAGCGCCACATTGACGTTGTGGATGTCACAGGTTCGAATCCTGTATCGCGCACACTGGACATTTTTTTCTTAGTACCCCGACACTATTTCAAAACTATCAATCGTTTCTGCAGCGATATTTTTGAACTCGCACTTCCCCTTCTTTGGATCAGTGGTCGAACCGAACGTACAAAATAATGCTCCGGGTTTTGCATTGTTAAGAGAAGTGTAAACAGAATCCCACCATGCACCTGTCGCCTGTCCCTGAGGTCGCACACTTTTTCCTCCAATCCCCGAAACAAATGCCATGGCAACACCTTCTTTAAACACAAATGGTGAAGTGGTGGTAGCAACCGTATGCTCACTCATATCCGAGAGAAGATACGTTCGTGAATACGAATGTTCATGTCCTGTTGCAATCATCGCACCTTCTTCCCTGCACGCTTCATAGATATCCCATCCCACCTCGTCACCTTTTGAACCCATCTGCATTTTATGTTGATTCTTATGCCATCCACACACACGCCAATCATCGGTGCTCGACGCAAAATGATCTTTTACAAATTTCACATGGGAAAGATTGCGAGCATCACCAATCTTTTCACTCAACAATCCTGTGGTTGAAAGTACAAAATGAATATTTTTGAAATGACACGAAATATCAACAGCAATATCTCCTTCACATTCCAATCCTTCTATTTTTCCCATTAAATCATTCACTTCTGCTTTATATCCTTCCCATTGTGCTTCTTCATGATTTCCAAGAAGTGCGAGATACGGCACATCATCCCCAAGAACACCTGCAATTTGCTCTCTCCATAAATCAGGCCTGTCCAAATATTCAAAATCTCCAAGATGAAGAACAAGGTCTACTTTCTCAGCTTTCACCAAACGAAGCACTGCTTGCGCATCCTCTCCATATCCTTGATCACCAAAAAATGCCACTTTAGTGCCTCCATCGAGTCGATCTACAGCTTCAAAAAAATGCGGAGCAAACACCTGAGGTCGTGCCTGGTATGTAGCAACAAAGGCAATGACGATGACTATAAGTGTTCCTAAAACTATCCAAAAGGCTCTTTTCATAGTAAGAAGTATATATGAATATATTGAGTATCGAAACCTCTTGCGACGAAACGGCTGTTGCGGTGCTTTCTTGCCAAGGCGATCCTCGAAGTGAGGACCTCGAACATGCTTTTTCTTTCAAAGTGCTCGGCAATGCACTCCATTCGCAAATCAGCTCACATGAGCAGTTCGGAGGAGTGGTGCCAATGCTCGCAAAACGAGAACATGCGAAGAATTTGATTCCTCTCTTTCGAGAAGCTGTTGGAGCAGCATTCTCCGAAGCAGCTTCCTCTTTTGGAGGCCCGGACCCTTCGAAGTCGGCGCACGAGGGGAGGACCGAAAAAGACGGAAGTGTGCAGGAGAAGCTGCGAAACATCTTCGGAAGAGAAACTGAATTCCTCGCTGATTTTCTTGCACTGATTGCAGACCTTCCCATGCCAGACATCGAAGCGATTGCGGTGACCTATGGACCAGGACTGGAACCTGCGCTCTGGATGGGAATTATTTTTGCAAAAGCTCTTTCGGAAACGTACAGCATCCCACTTATTCCGGTAAACCACATGGAAGGACACATCATGTCCGTGCTTCCACAAAAAATTGAATTCCCCGCTCTCGCACTCTTGATTTCCGGAGGACACACTGAACTTGTTCTCACAAAAGAGTGGGGACAATATGAAGTGATTGGACAAACACGCGACGACGCAGTCGGAGAAGCATTCGACAAAGTGGCGCGCATGCTCGATCTTCCGTATCCCGGTGGTCCTGAAATCAGCCGTCTTGCAGAACTGGAGAGGAGTGAGCTTTCCAGAAAATCTCAAACATCAACTCCTAAATATATTCTTCCCCGCCCCATGATCAATTCTAAAGATTTTGATTTCTCATTTTCAGGT
>CALRBL010000023.1 GCA_943354075.1 Candidatus Nomurabacteria bacterium
TGAACGCTGGCGGCGTGGATAAGGCATGCAAGTCAAACGGCTCTTTTTAGCAATATTAAGAGTAGTGGCAAACGAGGTAGTAACACGTAGGTATTTCCCCCGAAGTCTGGAATAATTCGCCGAAAGGCGGACTAATACTGGATAGTCTCTAAGGAGTAAAGATTTATCGCTTTGGGAAAAGCCTGCGGGATATCAGCTAGTTGGTAGGGTAAAAGCCTACCAAGGCTATGACGTCTAGGGGAGGTGAGAGCCTGACCCCCACCGATGGAACTGAGACACGGTCCATACACCTACGGGTGGCCGCAGTCGAGAATCTTCCGCAATGGACGAAAGTCTGACGGAGCGACGCCGCGTGGTTGATGAAGTCCTTCGGGACGTAAAAACCTTTTATGAGGGAGAAAGTCATTGATAGTACCTCATGAATAAGGGGTTGCTAAACTCGTGCCAGCAGCAGCGGTAATACGAGTGCCCCGAGCGTTATCCGGAATTATTGGGCGTAAAGGGTGTGTAGGTGGTTGTGTTAGTCTTCTGTTAAAGCTCCCGGCTTAACCGGGAAAATGCAGAGGAAACGGCACGGCTAGAGGACGTAAGAGGTTTGCGGAACTCATGGTGTAGGGGTGAAATCCGTTGATATCATGGGGAACACCGAAAGCGAAGGCAGCAAACTGGTGCGTTCCTGACACTGAAACACGAAAGCGTGGGTAGCGAAGAGGATTAGATACCCTCGTAGTCCACGCCCTAAACGATCTTCTCTGGCTATTTGGAGTATCGACCCTCTAAGTGGCGAAGCTAACGCGTTAAGAGAAGCGCCTGGGTAGTACGATCGCAAGATTAAAACTCAAAGGAATAGACGGGGACTTGCACAAGTAGTGGATTATGTGTCTTAATTCGATGATAAACGAAGAACCTTACCAGGGTTTGAAACCTACGTGTAAGCCTTAGGAAACTTTGGCCCTCGCAAGACTAGTAGGCAGGTGATGCATGGCCGTCGTCAGTTCGTGGTTTGAATTGTTCCCTTAAGTGGGGTAACGAACGCAACCCTCGTTGGCTGTTACAAGTGTCAGCCGAGACTGCCCAGATTCCAGTTTGGAATTGGGTAGGCGAGAAGATGAAATGGTTAGAAAAAATTTGGTAGTCTTTAGACCTACCCCAGAATTCTTAGTTGAAATCTGGGAGGAAGGCGAGGATGACGCCAGGTCAGCATGTCCCTCTGATATCCTGGGCTGAACACATAATACAATGGCCGTTACAATAAGACGCAATACCGTAAGGTGGAGCCAACCTTTTTAAAAGCGGCCTAAGTTCGGATTGAGGTCTGCAACTCGACCTCATGAAGCTGGAATTACTAGTAATCGCAGGTCAGCTATACTGCGGTGAATACGTTCTCAAGTCTTGTACTCACAATAAAAGCGCGCAGCAGCGTATATTTCTAAGTGGTTAAAATCCACTTTCTCAAAAGGAATAGTCGACGGATAGCGCGGAATCGTGAGATTTCGTGTGAAGGATCCTTAGACAAAAAGCAGCCCGACCAATGCACTATATTATTATCTGCATTGAAAAAGACGAATCGACCTACTACCAAATTAAAGGGTGGTGAGGGTAGGGAAGATTCATAAAAAGTCTTGTTGGGATGTTTGGAACAGAAATATACGTAACCTGCGGAGATCTGATGTTGATTAATAAACTTACGCAACATCAGAAGTCAGCTGTGTCATAGTAACCTCTCTCAATTTTTGAGAGAATGAAGGACACACTCATATGCAAGATTTAAACCCAGAATACATTGTCGGATTAGTAGATGGTGAAGGAAGCTTTACTGTGTATGTCCGTGATCCTAAATTACCTATTTTAACTCGAAGGGTGACAGTAGAACCAAAATTCTATGTGAAGCTCATCGAGCGAGATAAGAAAATTTTAGAACAATTGAAGCACTATTTTGGTTGCGGAATGATTTACTCCCAAAAGGATAAACGTCCCAACCATCAAAATTGCTATCGATACGAAGTATTCAATAGAAATGATCTCATAAATATCATTATCCCATTTTTCAAGAAGCATCAGCTTCGATTCCCGTCAAAAAGGAACGATTTTGAGATTTTTTGCAAAATGATGGATATGATATACAGAAAAGATCATCTCTCGAAAGTTGGTTTGGATCAGTTGTTTAAGTTGAAGCAACGCATGCATTAGAGCTCGCGTAGTGCGGGAAATCCGCTCGCTACGTGGGAACGGCAATTCGTAGTTTAACGAATCCAATCGCCCGTCAACTCAAGGGAACCAGGAATACCCGAAATCTCACTATGTGGGCTTACGGTAAGCTTGGTAACAGGGAGTAAGTCGTAACAAGGCACGGGTAGCGGAAGCTGCTCGTGGAATAATTCAATTTGAAACCGTTTTGCAACTCTTCGGAGGGGCAAAGCTTACAGATGTCGATTTTGCGCGTTCCAATTGGACGCACAAAGGTTTGCCGGAACTCAAAACCGGTTGGCACTCTGGAAAGACAGGGACAAAAAATTTAGGACGGAACAAAATAAAGAGTAAAGCAACAGGCGCCCCTTACGGGGCGCCTGTTGACGTATAGGTTGAAATGTGATAGTATATATAGCGAACAATATGCCTAAATCACATAGTTCCGCGTCAGCCCCCTCCAGTCAGAATGATGGAGAGGGGATCACAGAGGTCGGGTTCTACGTACGTTTAATTGCCCTTTTGGGGGCTGGAGGATTCGGTATCTTTCTTCTCGTACGGGGAATCAACCTCTAAAAATTAACAATCCACAGAGGAAAAAATTATAAAAACTCTTCATCATCATCACGTTTCGTTCTTGCTGTGGTCAAAGCGAGCTCGTCGCAATCGCTCGGTGTCCGATCTAAAGAAAGGTATCGAGCGGGCTTCTGATGCTTTCAGTCTATTCCTCGATCGCTGGGTCCTTCCCCCGCTCAAGGTATTGCTAGTCTTCTTCATAGCAACACTTGTCATTGGTCAACTCGGATGGCAGATCTGGCATCATTTTGCCCATTGAGAAGGTTTTCATCGAATCCACCCCGCGCTTCCAAGCGTCGGGGTGGCTTTTCATTTGGGGGATTTTTTGGTAGAGTGCTCAACACGACGCTGGCCCATCGCGGAGGAAGAACCGCGCTGGACGCTGCATTTTGCAGCTACGCCGTGGCGGCGTAGGCAAAATGCGCGCATAGCTCAGTTGGTAGAGCATTCGACTGATACTCGAAAGGTCCTAGGTTCGAACCCTAGTGCGCGCACACTGACGGTCGTCGGTACCAATATTAATATTTTTAATTTTTTACACAGTATTTTATGATTCCCGCAAAGAAAACCAAGATCGTCTGCACTATCGGTCCCGCAACTGAAAGCGAAGAGAATCTCAGTAAGCTCCTCAAGGCTGGTATGAATGTTATGCGCATCAATTTCTCTCACGGAGACTTTAAAGAGCATCAGGGTAAGGTTGATAATCTTAAAAAAGCTATCAAATCGACCGGTGTTTCCGCAGCCATCCTCCAGGATCTTGGAGGTCCTAAGATCCGTACGGGAGAGTTTGGTACTGATAGTGGCCGTGTCACCATCAAGAAGGGACAGAAGTTTATTCTTACCACCGAAAAAATCATTGGAACTGAGAACAAGGTTCATATCAACTACGAGAAGCTTCCTAAGGAAATAAAAGTCGGAGAGCGTATTATGCTTGACGATGGAAAGAAAGAGCTTCTTGTTGAAGCGATCAAGGGTAAAGAAATTCATACCAAAGTCATTGCCGGCGGGGAATTGAAGGGTCGTCGAGGAGCTAACTTTCCTGATACTAATCTTTCCATTAGCTCCCTTACTCCGAAGGATGTTTCTGATCTTGAGTTCGGCATTAAGAACAAAGTAGACTTTGTCGCACTCTCATTCGTGCGTCGTCCATCTGATGTTATAGAGCTTCGACGATTGCTCGACAAAGCAAAGTCAAACGCCTCTATCATTTCGAAGATCGAGACTCCTCAAGCTGTCGCTGATATTGATAAGATTATTGAACTTTCTGACGGTATCATGGTTGCTCGCGGAGATCTTGCTGTAGAGATTCCTGCTGAAGAAGTGCCTCTCGTCCAGAAGATGATTATCAAGAAATGTAACGAGGCAGGGAAGCCTGTCATCACCGCGACACAGATGCTCGAATCTATGATCCATTCTCCAGTACCTACTCGTGCTGAAGTGTCTGATATTGCGAATGCTATTCTCGATGGAACCGACGCCATCATGCTTTCCGAAGAGACTACTCTTGGTGATTACCCTATTAAGGCTGTAGAAACTATGACTCGTGTGGCGGTACATGTAGAAGGCGATCTTCTTCACCGACAACTTCTCAATGGTGATAAAGAAACTGTTAGTACTGTTGGAGAATCTGTCGCTGCGTCTGCTGTAAAGACTGCTGATCAGGTGGGTGCCAAGTATATCGTAGCTCTCACTGAACGCGGATATAGCGCTCGTATGACCGCTCGTCACCGAAGTACTATGCCTATTATTGTAGTTACTCCAAACGAAGAGACTTTTAACAAGTCGAATCTTCTTTTCGGTTGCTACCCTGTCATGATAGGTCGATTCAAGTCATTTGACGACACTGTTGCACATATCAAGCCGCTTCTTACTAAAGAAAAACTTGCAAAGAAGGGAGATAAGATTGTCTTGGTGTCTGGTGTTCCTTTTGGTAAGGTGACCGAGGCTAATATCATGATGGTTGAAACTCTCTAGAAAATCTGTTACATTCTTCCTACACATCTAATGTGTAGTTTGCGGCTGTAGCTCAACGGTAGAGCACTCCCCTGTCACGGGAGAGGCCGTGGGGTCAGCACCCATCAGCCGCGCAAACAAAAAGAACCATAGAAATATGGTTCTTTTTTAGCTATAGCTTTTTAAGTTGGGGGTGTACAATTAATAAAACCTATTAAGAATTTAGTCTAATTCTTAATGATTTTTATTAGTTTGCTATACAAAAGGTATGGGTTTATTAGAAAAAAATATGAAAAAATATCTAAAGTTTGGTTTGCTCGTTTCGATTTTTGCTGTTTTGGGATTTGTAGGAGTGAAAGTGTTTGCAGAATCTATTAACTCCGGTCCCGGGTCGCTTTCGTCTGGAAATGTAAGTCCGATGATTGTAAACATTAGTCCCAGTGGTAATGTGCTTATGCGGGGTATTGTTGTTGGAGCTCCAGGCGCTGATTCTATAGAAGTAGAAAGTTGGGGAGGTAGTTGGAAAGTAAAAATATCTGCCGCTACAGAATTAATGACTGCAAATAAGGTTATTACTGATTTGCAAGATGGAGATTTTGTCGGAGTGTTGGGCTCAATTTCTTCAGACGGAAGTTTCGCTATTAGTGCAAGCATAGTGCGCGAGTGGAGGGGAAAGGTAGAGCATGAGAAAGTAGATTCAGACCATGATGGTATTTTGGATAATGATGATTCGGATGATGACAATGATGGTATTTCCGACTTTAATGAGTCTGGTAGATCAAAAGATCATGATAATGATGGTATTCCTGATGTTGCCGACACAGATGACGACGGTGATGGTATTCTAGATGTTGTAGATAGTCATGATGATGATTTTGACAATGATGGTGTTCGTGACTCACGTGATGACGACGATGATAATGATAATAAAGAAGACATGAGTGATTCAAAACCTCATGATTCTGACGATGATGGAAAAGATAATAGTGGAAGGGGAAACTAAATAAAATAGTTTCAAAAAAGACCATAAGAAATGCGGGCTTATTTAGAAGCTTTCCTTCTCATCTTTATCTTGATACAATACATCTACCGTGAAAAAGATACATATCCTCCTCGCCTCTCTCCTCATCTTTGCTTCCTTCTCTTTCTTCCTCTCTGCTCCCGCTTCTGCCCAACTCACTTCTACTCTTAAACAAGGTTCAGTCACTCCTGAGGTAACACTCCTTCAAAGAATATTGAATGGTATTGGAAAAGTAATCTCTCCCCAAGGTCCTGGCTCTCCCGGACAAGAGACGACTATATATGGTGGTATGACCGCAGCAGCAGTGAAAGCCTTTCAATGTGAGAAAGGTATTGTCTGTGAAGGAACTCCCGAAACGACAGGGTGGGGAATTGTAGGACCTCGTACACGCGCTCTCCTAAACTCCTTTTCCTCACTCTTTGGTAAAAGCCAATCTGCCGCAGTCATCAACTCAGGTTCAGAACTTCTCTTGCGCAAAGAGTACGATGGTACAGGATCAAATTATGTCGCAGGTAAAGTAGACACCGCCAAATCATTCAACGGATCAACCTATGATGACGTCAGTCTCGGAAGTCCCGTTTCTTCCGCAGTCACTCTTTCTGTATGGGTCAAACAATCTTCACGTTCAGGAACCGAAGCAGCTTCCCTCATCGGACAACAAGGAATACCCGAAGGATATTCCAACTCCTATGTTCTTGGTATCACCACTAGTGGTGCTGCTATCATCTGGGGTAACGGTGGAGGAGTACAAGGAGGATCAATCCCTCTCAACACTTGGACTCATATCACCGGAACCATCTCTTCTTCCGAAAGCAAGATTTATGTCAACGGAATACTTGTAGGTTCTGGTCCCGGTTCTACCTTTCCTGCAAACACGAGACCAACCCTTGTTGGTGCAGGTATCAACACTCCCGCGGTCTCTTCAAGCTACAACGAATACTTTACCGGAGCACTCGATGATGTCCGTGTCTACAACCGAGCTTTCTCTCAATCTGAAATATCAGAACTCGTTGCTTACACAGGAGAAGTAGTAGTCACTCCTACAAATGGTCAATGTGGATCTTCCGACGGACAAACTTTTACACAAGCTCCTACCACCAATCTCTGTTCAGCAGGAACACCAAGTACTGTTACAGGCACCTACTCATGGAGTTGTGCAGGAACAAACGGAGGAACGACTGCAAGTTGTAGTGCGACACAAGGAACAACAAACCCACTTCCAACTGCCGATATCTCTGCATCCCCAACCTCCATCACTTCAGGAAATTCCTCCTCTATCACGTGGAGTTCACAAAACACCACATCATGTAGTGTTACTAAGAACGGAAATGCATGGCAGACAGGTACAACAGGTACCAATGTTTCAACAGGTTCTCTCACTTCAAATACAACTTTCGCTATTTCTTGTACAGGAGCAGGAGGGAATGCGAGTGACAGTGTAGTGGTGTCGGTGACGGGAGTGGTTGTTACGGGTCCAGTTAGAAATGTCACAGATGCATCAGGTAATCCAAGTTGTAAATATGATGATGTGAATGTCTTTGTGAACGGAAGCACTACTCGCAATATTCTTCCTGCAAATGATGGAGATACTATTAATGTACCGGCGGGGAATTGTACGTGGAATAAGATGCTTTGGCTGGGTAGTAAAGGGATAAGTCTCGTTGGTGCAGGAAAGACTGCTACTATTATTACAAACAATGCTCCTTATGGTCTACTCATTGCTTCTGAAAAAACTTTCAATAAACCTGTCCGTATAAGCGGGTTTAGATTTAATAGTGATGATTTGATGCAGGTGATTGTTCATTTTAAGGGACCTTCGTATAAAATCCGTGTGGATAATAACTACTTTAGTCGGGGAGATGCTGCTATTGGAACAAACCTTACACAACTTGGTGAGGGTCCTGTCTGGGGTGTAGCGGATCACAATGATTTCTATAATATGACTCGGCCGTATTATGCCTACGATGCTCGAACAGCAGATATTGCGTTAGGTAGTCCGGACGGAACAATTCCTGGAAATAATTACACTGGTGCAAAAGCTTGGACTGAACCAATCTTGCCGGGTTCGGAAGAGATGATGTATTTTGAAAATAATAATTTTGTTTGGAATGCTACGCCACCATCGAATGTCCAGTCCGCGCTCTATGGTTCTGGTGGAGGAAGGGC
>CALRBL010000024.1 GCA_943354075.1 Candidatus Nomurabacteria bacterium
CTTGTTCAATACGTTGATGAGGTCTTGAAGGAAAGTGAGGGGAAGAGCTCCGCTGACACTCACTTTCTTTTTGTCTTTTGAGATGAGGATAACTTCATTTCCCGGCTGAACATTGAAGCTCTTGTTTGCGCTCGCAGCAAAATCAACCACTTCGTTACTTACTTTGTCTTTGAGTACAAATACGGTGTAAGGAGTTCCACTTCCTCCCGCTTTTCGTGCGTCTTGATAATGTTCTTCTACTTTCGCTGTGAACTTTCCACTTGAAAGACATTCATTGAAGGCTGTTACATCGAGCCCTTGTTCAG
The DNA here is from genome assembly GCA_943354075.1 of Candidatus Nomurabacteria bacterium. Taxonomy (GTDB): domain Bacteria; phylum Patescibacteriota; class Minisyncoccia; order Phycocordibacterales; family CALRBL01; genus CALRBL01. The sequence continues at coordinate 306 of CALRBL010000024.1, forward strand.
AAGCAATCTTGGGAAGTTCTGCGAGATCAAGTTTGTTGTTTGATGCGGTGCGCTTGTAGACTTCATCGATATATTTCCAGAACGCATCGTTGCCACCTTGGTCCGCTGCACATTCGGTAGCTTCGGCTTCTTTACGCGCTTTTGGATGGAGGCTGTCGATAGGGAAATGACGATAGACCCACGCCACGGTTCCATCTTTTCCATACTGATCGATGACTGAATGAAGGGTATTTTGAAACTGTTTGCAGAAAGGACATTCGGTATCAGAAAATTCCACCATTTTGATCTTTGCATCAGGATTCCCAAGGAGGTGTTCGTTTGGAGATACGTTGGCGAGCGCCATCTCAGGTGCAGTTATTGTTCCTACTGCAGCTTGCTGTGTAGAGGGAGTTTTAAGGCCTCCAAAATAGATTCCTCCTGCTATGAGTGCTCCTGCGACAACGATTGATAAAGGGATCAAATATGATTGTTTGTTGTTCATGGTTCGCCTAGTGTATCAGGAATAAAAGGGGTAAAGCAAATGCTTGCCACGAAGATGCCTGTAGTGTTTGCGATGAGATCGAACCATGTATCATTTAGTGTGGTAGTCGCGATGAGTCCTCCATAATTTTGCAAAAAGAATTCCATTATTTCGTTTCCGACGCCGAGCGTGGTAACCACCATGAAACTGAAGATAAAGAATTGAAATTTGGTGATAGTGATTCTCGAATCTTTAACCACCAAAAAACACACCATGATCGCAAGAAATCCTCCTCCAAACATGTGAAGAACGCGGTTTGAAGATTCAGGATCAGAAATGAATAAGGTCAATACGTATCCGAGGATACTCGTGACGACAATGATTGCCACCGAGCCAATCGAGCGTCGACCAATATGTGCAAAATGCTTGGTAAAGAAAAGACTGAAGAGATGTTCAAGAAGAAGGTAGGCGACGCAGAGACCAAAGGTAACGGCTGCAAGATAGAAATAATTTGCGTGCATTGATGTAATAATACACTAAAAACCAAGACTGAAAGTCATACCAGCATCTGCTTCGTCGTTCCATCCCTTAGTGTCAACGGCGAGTGTGCGAATATTTTCTCCTTCGCGGAAAAGAATGCGTTTATTTTTTTGGATATATTCGTAAAGATCTTTTGTAACTTTCACATCATCAATACAATATTTTTTGATTTTTTCAATTTCACCTGTCTTCCACCATTCCACTGCTTCGAGACCGTTACCCGATTTGCCAATGCCGAGGGTCGCTTCTGCCACTGCGCCGAGGCCGATGCGACGGCCGAGGCTCTTCTTGATCTCCGCCATCAAGTCGAGACTTTTTATTTTTGAGAGATCTCCAGGGTAATATTTGTTAAGAAGGGGAATATCGAAATGATCCGAGTTGTATCCAATGAGCACGTCTGCCTTTTCTATATATGGCCACATCTTTGGAAATTCTTCTTGAAGAAAAGTGAGATACTGATCCGTTTCGTAATCGTAAAGTCCGACAAGTGAGATGTCAAGAAGGAGCGGGTCTGCGCGTCCGACGTCTTGGAAGATGTTGCGGGTTTCGATGTCAAAGACGATTTTTTTCATAGTCCGTACATCCTATCAGATTTTTGATTATTTGTTGAGGTTTTCTTAGGAAGTTCTTGATGGGTGAAATGGTACATATGGAGAATGTTAAATGAGCATTATTTATATGTGAAAAGAAAGAAAGTAGAATATAAGGGATATTATCCCGTCTTTTCCCCAGCTTTAAATTCTTGGGTCGTATTTGCATCTGATGGCTTCAATCACCTGCTGTTTTCAAGAAAAAGAAGGAGAAGTATTAAAGAACAAGTTTATAAGCTGAGTTTACAGAATTATGCTCAAAATGTAATTAAAAAAGCTAGAAAACATGATGGCTACAGAAAAATAACGATCACTCCTTATAAATATACAGAATACTGGTCTCTATCCGCTTTTGAAAAATCAAAAAAGAAAATGATAAAAGTAATCGTAAAAAGGATTAATGGCAGGGGGCACTATTTCTTCTGGAGCTTAATGTGAGAAAAATAAAATACCCTCCGAAGAGGGTATTTTATAGTGGGCGATGTCGGCTTCGTGGAATTGCTTCCGGGTATCCGAGGTAAGGGCTATTTCACCCCACGTCCACGGAGATATATTAGCAAAAAAATGTGTGTTGTCAACGAAAACTTTATTTATACTTGAGAGTTTATTCTTCCAGCAATCTCTTCAGTCCTCCCATCAAATTTCTCACCTGTCACGATATTCTTCAGCGTATACTCTCCCGACTTCGCTTCGTTCTCGCCGACGGCAATAATATATTGTATGCCGGTCTTTTCTGCATGTTTAATTTGATCACCAATCTTTTTAAGAGAAGTGTTGAGCGCGACATTAATACCAGATTCTCGAAGTGTGTCAGCGAGCTTTTCTGCGTGCGGGATGGATTCCTCGTCGATGGCGAGTACGGAGACATCGGTGGTAGATCGCTTTGCGACCGATGTCGGAATCAGATTGTAAGTCTTCAAAGTTTCGAGTATTGGAGCGTCACCCATACCAAAACCTGTCGCAGCGACTTCATCTGATCCAAAAAGAGCAAGAAGTTTGTCGTAGCGTCCTCCTCCAAAAAGTGATCGATTGTTTTCAGGGTGCTTGTCGAAGACCTCGAAGATGGTGCCGGTGTAATAGTCGAAGCCTCGGATGAGCTCGGCATCGAAGACAATGTTGCTAATTCCTCGTGCCTTCAAATCGTCGATGATGCCGTCGAGTTCTTCTTTTGCGTCTCGTATGGGAAGGAGTGCCATCGCTTCTTCATAGACTTCGCTGTGTGGATCGAAGGAAAAGAATTCAAAAGCATCCCCCGCAATTTCTTTTGCCTTTACCGCAAAATCTTCCGCGGACATCTTTGATTTCTTGTCGATTAATTTCTGAAGCTTCTTCGATCCTTCTTCGTCGAGTTCGTACCATTCGGTCATGACGGCGTTTATGAGTCTTCGACTTGAGATACGGATTTCAAAATCTTCTTCCTTCATTCCGAAATTCTTGAGAAGCTTGGAAGAAATTTGAATCATCTCGATATCGGCATTTGAAGAAGCATCGCCGAAGAGGTCGACGTTCAGTTGATAGAACTCCCGAAGACGGCCTTTTTGCGGACGTTCATAGCGAAAAAGATTTGGAATGGAAAACCATCGGAGAGGATATGCGAGCTCGTGTTTGCGGCCTGCCACCATGCGAGCGACGGTCGGAGTCAATTCGGGACGTAAAGTGACACTTCGATCTCCTCGATCAATGAAAGTGTATGTCTGCTCGTTGACGATCTCTTCGCTGGTCTTAGAAGTGTAAAGTTCTGTTGGTTCAAGGATAGATGCATCGTATTCCTCGTAGCCGAAACTTTGGAGGGTCTTTCGCCACACATTGAAAATGTGGTTCTGGACGCGCATGTCTTCGGGATAAAAATCGCGGACGCCTTTGTAGGGTTCGATGGAAAGTTGGGATTTTGACATATTGATGTATTCTACCGACAATGACTCCCATTGTACAATGGGAGTCATTGTTACCACTATGAGAGAAAAGACTATTACTATATATAAGAACGAAGGCGAGACGCCGCTTGAATGCCTCGAGCGTTTTCGTCTCGAAGAGCCGCTGTACAAGGATGCGGTGCTTTCATATGCCGGCAGGCTCGATCCGATGGCGGAGGGAGCGATGTTGGTGCTCGTCGATGAAGAGAATAAGAATCGTGAGAAATATCTCGGGCTTGATAAGACGTATGAAGTGGAAATTCTTTTTGGTGTGAAGACTGACACAGGAGATATCCTCGGATTGGTTCAAGAAACAAAAGAGATCCCTACCGAAAAAGAAGTGAGCGAAGTCCTTCAAGGATTTGTCGGATTATTCACGCAAAAATATCCTTCGTATTCTTCGCGAACTGTCGAGGGTAAGCCGCTCTTTCAGTGGGCAAGGGAAGGGAAGATTGGTGAGATAGAGATCCCGGAAAAGACTTCGGAAATATATTCTATCGAACTGTTGGAAAAGCGTTTTATGAAAAGCAAAGAGATTCTTGTGGAGATAAAGAAGCGGATTGGAAAAGTAAAAGGAGATTTCAGGCAGGAAGAGACGGTTCTTTCGTGGGAAAGGATTCTTGGGACAGTCGGGTCTGCTAAGATGCCCATCATTAGGATCCAAGTGAGCTGCTCTTCGGGAACCTACATGCGCACGCTTTCAGAACGAATCGCAGAACAGCTCGATACCGTCGGTCTCGCGTGGAGTATTAATAGGCTCGGATACGGATCACTATGACATCAAGAATCATGCGCGCCATTCCCCAGACATCCATCTTACTCTCTTCATTGTTGATCCATTCGATAGGCACTTCCTTTATCTTGTAACCATTCTTTTTTGCGAGTGCGAGTATCTCGATGTCGAATGCCCAGAAGTACGACCGCTGCTGCGGGAAGATATCTTCGGCGGCTTTTTTTGTGAAGAGTTTGAATCCGTTCTGCGTGTCTTTGATGCCAAGAGGGACGATTACTTGGATCGCCCATGCGAAGATATTTCCAAGCGCTCTCCTGAAAGCTTTTTGCGGATGCGCGATGTGTGCTCCTTTGATCCTGCGCGATCCGATGACCACGTCGTATCCTGCGTTGGCTTCCTTGATCAGTGATTCGACATGCTTGATGTCGGTGGAATTGTCGGCATCAGTGAAAAGGCGGTAGTCGCCGATCGCTTCGAGCATCCCTTGCTTTACCGCCCAGCCTTTGCCGAAGCTTTCGTGAGTTACGATTCGAAGCTCTGGTATTTGCGCCATACATACTTCTGCTTTTTGCCGTGTCGCATCGGTCGATCCATTGTCCACCACAATGATTTCATAAGGGATGGCTTGGGCGGAGAGATATTCGTGTATTCTCGCTAAAGTAGAGGCTATTCGGCGTTCTTCGTTGTAACAGGGGATTATCACGGAGAGCATAGTGAACCTCATTATCTCATAAAAAGGACTTAAAGCCTTTCTAAAGTTAGGGCTTGCTTTTTCGCCCGACTTAGGGTACTATACATATCGATTCAGTAGGTTATCTCTAGCGAAGCGAAAGCGGTAGTGTGAGAGGTCGGCTTAACGGAATCAATAATAGATAATTAAGCAATCAAATCGCACAGCGAAAATCATATGGCAAAAAAGTTGTATATCGGTAATCTTCCTTGGTCAGCGACAGCAGATAGCCTTAAAGAGGATTTCTCAAAGGCAGGAACTGTTATCTCGACAAGCATCATTACTGACAAAATGACCGGAAAGAGCCGTGGATTCGGATTCGTAGAAATTGAAGATGCAGACATGGATAACGCCATCAGCATGTTCAACGGAAAAGACATGGGAGGACGTACTCTCACTGTCAACGAAGCTCGACCCATGACTCCCCGCACCGACGGTCCTCGACGAAGCTTCTAAGCTTAGTCGGACAGTCAGTCAAAACAAAACCCCGCAGTGATGCGGGGTTTTGTTTTGCATGATAAGCTTTGAATATGAAAAATACACAAAGTGGATTTATGGGGATTATCTGGGTATTTGTCGCAGTAGTAGTCTTGCTTGGAGGTGGGTATGCCGTAACTCACTATGAAGGAGGAACAAAGAGCAATATGAATATCAAAACTGAATCAGATGTTGTAACTGAAGAAGATATTCTCACAGCAACTTATCCCATCCAAGCAAATTTTGACGGTAAGTTTACTACTGAACAAAATGTGGTTTTCCCAAAACATAGTGGCAATATTCATTCAGAAGGACTTACTGGATTTGTTTTTATAAATAAAGCAAATAATCTTTCCTTGGAATTTATTGCTGGAACCGAAGGTTTTCAAATTTCAAGTTACAAGTTTACTGACGAAACTCATCAAAAAGCAATCGTAAATGTGATGGGAAATTATGGAGCATCAGGAAATGATAATCGAGTATACGAAGTGAGCAAGGTAAATGGAAAGGTGATAGTAAAAGATTTGTCACTATAATTATTTTCAAACAAAACCCTGCATTGTAAAATGCGGGGTTTTGCTGTATATAGTGTGTAAACCTTAACCTTGGAGATCAAAATTATGTTGCAAAAAGTTGAAAATATCGTGGCCATGTTCAAGTTGTCTGTTTCGGGAAACAAGAAATTTTTTGGGGGAACAAATCCATTTGTGGCTTCAAGAACTGTAGTGTTGGACCTCACCCTCCCTCTTCTTGAATTGCTGGTACGTGGTGCTGTTCGTGTTGGTGAGGGACAAATGGAAATCACCGGGAACATCTATATCTCGGATTTTAAGCACAATCCTCCCGTGTTTCAAGTGCACGCGTGCATGAGGGAAGATTCGAAGAAGTATATTGAGAAGCTCCGCACGGATGGATGGGTATTCAATGAAGTGGCGCTTGCGAAGTATAAGTGGCAATGACCGGCAGTTTTGCTCAGACGAAAACAGCGTCGGGGATTTATCCCCGACGCTGTTTCTTTTTCTGCTAAGATGCCCATCAATTATCGCTTCTTTGCGGTAGGCTTCTTTCGAATACGTACTGATTCAGGAGTCACTTCGAGATATTCGTCTTCGTTCATAATTTCAAGACCTCGTTCGATGGTCACCTTGATAGCGGGGTTCAAGAATGTCATTCCGTCAGAACCAGAAGCACGCATGTTGGTGAGCTGCTTTCCCTTAGTTGGGTTTACATCCATCTCTTCTCCCTTGGTGACGTTTCCGATCACTTGTCCGACATATACTTCGTTACCAGGCTCTACATAAAGCACTCCTCGTTCCTGAAGGTTTCCAAG
>CALRBL010000025.1 GCA_943354075.1 Candidatus Nomurabacteria bacterium
CATGAATGGTGATGTGCCAATGATCACCATAATTCGGCGGCACGAGCGCAGTGAACGTCTTGGAATTCACCATGAACTCGATATCCTTGCCGGGGACAGTCTGGATGAACTCCATTTCGTCCGAACCGTTCATGATTATCCGAGCAATCGAGACCCCCCCAAAGATGATGCCCCCGAGGACGAGGACGATCAGGATGATCTTCGCTGCAAACCCTTGGAATCTCCTTGAGCGGATAAGGAGGAGGAGGAGGGCTATCGCCAGGATGACGAGAGCAAATTCCCCTACCGTTTTTCCGTAGGTCTGCATGAAGAGGCTGAGCTCCTCCTGCCAATTCATAGGGATGTTGAAGTCTATCCCCCGAGCCCCCTTGATCTTTGCGATGACTTGCAGCCAGATTGCCGCGAGGTACATCTTCCATGAGGCTATCCCAAGGAGGATCAAGGAGGTGATGATCGTGATCAGGCTCATAAGCTTTGTAAACCACGACGGGCAGCGGAACCTTATCCAGATGACCGAGACAATGGCGAGGATCGTTCCAACGATCAACGCCAAGTAGGAGATTTTCATCCCCATCAGCGTGACGCCGCCATCGCTGGTGTGCGCCATCAAGATCAATCCGACCATCGAGAGCACGAAGCTCAAGAGGAGGAAGATATAGAAGCCGATACCTCTGCCCCTGTTTGTCGCCGGCAGCGTCACTGTCCTTGCGGGTGCAGGTGCAGGGGCGCCGGGTGCTGCAGGGTTAGCTGCAGGTTGTTGCTGCGGACCTTGCGGACCGCTCCTTTTGATCGCAAACACCAGGATGCCGAAGCCTCCAGCGAGTGCGAGTAGTAGGATGATTAGTGTCCAGATGTCTATCATAACTGCGATTACCTTTCTTGTTACTTACGGTGTTGTTGTGTGTGCTGTCGAAGGCGGCGTTGCTGTCAGGGGTAAACTGAACCCTGCTGGCATTGCTGAACCTTCGGCAAACGTTATGACTTTAGAGTCCGGGCTTGCTATTGCTTCAAGACCCAGGACTTTTGCCACTGCGAATGCAGCGACGTTTGGATCGACATTTTTTGCAACCAGCGCGTCGAACGCTGCGACGAATTTTGTCGCATTGGCAATCGCCATTCTTTCGATGGCGGTCGCTTTTGCTTCTGCTGCTGCGATTACGCCAAGTCCCCTCAGTCTTTCGACTTCCTGGGACCTTAATGCTTTTTGTTCCTCAATAGCATCGTCAGGCATGCTGAGCCGTACGATGAAGCAAGCAGTCGGTCGAATACCAACTACCTGCTCGAGACTATCGGCAACGTTATCAAGGATCCCTTTCTCGAAATCAGAGCCCCTATCAGTTTTTTCGTTGACGAGTTGGTCATAGCTAAACGCATTACATGACGTGTTGAGTGCCGCTTCAATCCCTGCGTCCAGCAAGGGGAAGAACTTACCTTTCCAGGTAAAGATCGGAGTACGCGGCCTCTTGGTCTTGTACTCCGTCATAAGCACTACAACTCCCTCGAATTTTTCGTTAAGGGTGACTTTCGTTAAGAAGAGAGGTCGTACAAAGACTTCCCGTAACGAACTTACTCTCACCCCTGACTCCACTTCAACGAGGTCGCTGATATGGTGATCTTTCGGAAGTTTGCTTTCTTCGATCAGTCGAGTCTTGTCGATCTCGAATGTGAATATGTTCCTTAGGGGATACCACATACTCACCCAATAGATTTTGAGGTGTATTCTCAACAACTCAAAGATCGGATTGAGATACATCGGCTGCATTCTTTCCGGATCATCTGTCACGACGTCGTTTTCATCCAACCCTTCGTCCGGCAAGTTGTGTAAGATCTTATGCAGACTTCCACCCATCTCAACGAACTTGAATTCTCTTTCTGGAACACGGGTTGTCCAGATGCCCGGCTGATCTTTCCTTCTAGGCATCTTTTTCAACGGATTCGCCGGATCGTCACTCTTCTCCCGTTCAGGAGCGGCAGCTTCGTATGTAACCCAAACGAAGGCGCCGCCCGCCAGGCCGAGTGCCGCCACAAGGCAAACTGTTTGAAGTAACCCCCCTCCGATCAAAGAGATCGCGAAGAGGATGATGACAGCGATGACGCTGATGATTTCGATGATTACCGCGATTTCGCGGCGGTAGGCTTTTAACATGTTCTTCTTTCCTTTCATTGCGCGTAGTGCGCGGGTGAGTTGTGTTGTGAGTTTTACTGCATATCGCCACAAAGTCAGAAAAAGGGTTTTGACCTTTCTCTTCCTCCATAGCCAAGTGACAGTTGCTGCGAGAGCAGCCACGAGTATGACTGCGATAATCATCTTTACCAACCATTGAAGGTTGTTTTGGACGAAGATCACAATTTTCGCGATGATATCAACCATGTTTACATATGGGGTTGTCAAAGGTCTCCCTTTAGTGTTTGACTGACGTGTTGAGTGTCTGGAATGTGGCTGATTTGCCTCACCTCAGGTTTGGTACAATATTATCACAAAACTCATCAAAAGTCAATAGAGAAATGGCTTAAAATAAGGTAATATTTAGGCGCTGGTTTGACATAGGGCGTAGTGGCGAAGTGGTTAACGCTGCAGTTTGCAAAACTGTCATTCGCCGGTTCGATCCCGGCCTACGCCTCCCGTTTTAAGGTGATTTCTGTTAGAGTATAAAGGCCCATTGCCCGGGTGGCGTAACTGGTAGCCGCGCGAGACTTAAAATTTCGTGGTCGCAAGATCATGTGGGTTCGATCCCCACCCCGGGCACAACATTGTAAGATGAGTAAAAAAATGTTATAAAAATGCAATCGTATCCATAGCTGTTTGCGACATGCATCCATAGCTGTTTTGGTAGGTATACAACAACTAAGGTGCTTGTGGTAAGTTAGAGTGGTAAAAACGTTTACATGCATCCATAGCTCAGTTGGTAGAGCAACTCCCTCTTAAGGAGATGGTCCCAGGTTCGAATCCTGGTGGGTGCACAAAAGTTTGATAAGTATTTTATTTTTTTGATGCACAAAAATTCTTGTGCGGTAAGATGTGTTCATCCCCATGAATACGAGGAAATCAAAAGTAAAAATTGAATGGAGTGCATCATTTGCTTATGCGATCGGACTTATTGCAAGCGATGGGAATATTTCCACTAACGGAAGAAATTTCAACTTAACTTCTAAAGATTTAGAGAATGTGGAGAATTTCCGACAATGTTTGGGTGTGGATAATAAGATTGGCTTAAAAAGTAGAGGAGGTTCTGAAGAGAAAAAGTATTTTTGTATACAAATCGGAGATATTAATTTTTGTGATTTTTTGAATTCCATAGGTCTTACTAAAAATAAATCAAAGTCCATACAGAAAGTGGATGTTCCTTATGAGTTCTTCAGGGACTTTTTAAGAGGCTGTCATGATGGAGATGGAAGTATTTATTACTTCATTCACCCTGAAAGTCGTAAGCCTCAATATCGACTTAGTTTTGCCTCGGCAAGTCCTTCTTTTTTAGAATGGATGAAACAAAATATTTCTCTTCATTTAGGAATTACGGGTGGATGGGTAGGCCCAAGCAAAGGATGTCATATGTTACGGTATGCAAAATCAGATAGTTTGAGAATTCTTAATTTCATGTATTATGTGGGAGTTAGGTATTTTCTCTCCCGAAAATATCAAACAGCTTTACAATGCGCGGGTGATGTAATGGTAGCCATGCGTGCCTTAGGAGCACGTGCCGTAAGGCGTGGAGGTTCAAGTCCTCTCCCGCGCACCACGGAGATAGGAAATTAAAAAAACCGGACACACGTCCGGTTTTTTATTGAATGCTGTAGATCTCGTTCGCCTGCTTCTGTCCTTTGTCGATTGCAAAATCGAAGAAGGGAACTCGTCCGATCTTGGAATGCTTCATGACGTGCTGTTTGAATTCTTTTCGTTTTCGTTTGAGAAAGTCGAGGACCGCGTCTTCTTTGGAATCAGGAAGAGTGGTGAAAAGAATAGTGGCGTATTTTGCATCATCGCTGATCATGGTGTGAGTGACAGTGATGAGCGCATCACGATTGGACTCACGAGAAACAAACTCGCTTGCGAGGTGATGAATTTCTTCTTTTACTTTTTCGTTGTGGAATGCCATTTGTGTGTAGGAATTATTTTGTGACGCGCATGATTGGTTTGATGTAATCACCTGGTGCGATTTCGATTTTCGATTCGATCATCGTTCCAAACTCTTTTCCTTCTTCGACTTCGCCTGTTTTTGATTTAGCCTGCTGAAGCTCACGCACTCGTCCTCGGCCGATTTCTGATTCGCGACGGAAGATAATGACTTCGTCATTTGCGACAATCGATCCCGCTTCAACACGACCTCCGATGACTTGTTTGTCTTTGGTCTTGCTGAATATCTTGAGGACTTTGACTCGTCCGCGTTCTTCTTCGATTTCAACTTTTGGAGTACGTTCCTTGATAACTTCAGTGAGCCATTCAGAAAGTTTGTAGATAATGCTGAATACTTTGATTTCGATACCAAGCTTTTCTGCGATCATTTTAGCGTTTGTATCAATTTTTGTGTCAAAACCAACAACGAGTGTCTGGAGATTTCCGGCTGCACGTTTGATGTCATTTTCAGTGATATCCCCAATGCTCTGAGAGATGATATTTACTCCACATTTTTCGGTCTCACATTTCTTCATTTCGTGACCGATTGCTTCGAGAACTCCTGAGGTGTTTGCTTTAATGACGACAGGGATAAGGAATGTCTGTTCGTGGGTTGCGCGTGGAAGGGAACGGACAACATTTTCGTCACGATTTGCGGCGACTGCTGCCTCCGCTTCTTTTTTGGAATCGTATGAAGTGAAGACATCTCCAACTGCAGGAAGTTCGTCGAATCCCATCACTTTAACTGGAGAAGAGAAAGTAGCTTCTTTTATCTGCACATCTTTTGCATCTACAAAATTTCGCACCGGTGCGATTGAGTCTCCTGCGACAACAAACATTCCGGTCTTTAGTGTGCCGTTTTTGATGATGAGTGTGGCACATACTCCTTTTAGTTTGTCTCGGTTGGTTTCGAGAACAATTCCTTCAGCGCTTTCGGTTGCGTCTGCTTTGAAGTCTTCTACATCAGCAAGAAGCTGGATCATGTCGAGAAGTTCAGGCACACCTTTTCCTGTCTTTGCGCTGATGGGAACTACGGGAATATTTCCTCCGTATCCTTCAACATAGATACCGCTCTCCAAAAGATTTTGTTTTGTTTTCTCGACATTAGCACCTTCTTTGTCGATTTTGTTGATTGCGACGATGTAGGGAAGTTTGGCTTCGGTGATCGCCTTCAATGCTTCGAGAGTTTGAGTCTTTACTCCGTCTTCAGCAGATACGATAAGGATTCCGATGTCAGCTACTTTTGCACCGCGACTACGGAGAGCTTGGAATGCTTCATGACCCGGAGTGTCGAGGAAGGTGATCTTTTTGCCGGTTTCGTCGGTCACTTCATAGGCAGACATGTTCTGGGTAATACCCCCCGTTTCCTTTTCGGTGATGTTGGACTGTCGAATATAGTCGAGCAAGGTCGATTTTCCGTGGTCGATATGACCAAGGATGGCAATGACTGGTGGACGTTTGGTTAGAGTTTTCATAGGGAAAAGTAGAATCAAAATATCACAAAAAACCGATTTTAGCAAAGAGAAAATTTTTATGTTATATTCGCACTATGTTTAGTATTTTTAAGAAAAAACGCTGCTACTTTGATTATGCTTCTACAACCCCTCTCGATCCTCGCGTATTGAAAGCAATGTCTCCCTTTTTGGGTGCATCATATGGCAATCCTTCGTCTCCTCACAAAGAAGGTGTAGAGGCACGTAAGGCTGTGGAGGCTGCGCGAAAGCAGGTGGCATCGATCATCCAGTGTAAGCCTGATGAAATTATATTTACTGCCGGCGGTACGGAATCAAACAACCTTGCAATCCTTGGAACTTTTTTCCATTGCAAGAATGTTCTCAAAAAAGACAAGATTCATTTTGTTACCACTTCTATCGAACATTCATCAGTGCTTGAAGTGTTTGAACAAGTGAGAAGTCTCGGGGCAAAGGTGACGTATGTCTCTCCGGAAGAGGACGGCTTAGTGAGTGCGAAGAAAATCCAAGATGCGATTCGTGGAGAGACCGTGATGGTATCAGTGATGTATGCGAACAGTGAGATCGGTACTATTCAGCCAATCAGAGAAATTAATCGGATGCTTAAGGAAGAAAAGACAAAATCAGATATTCTTTTTCATGTCGATGCGTGCCAAGCTGCTTCATACCTCCCGCTATTGATCCACGATCTTGGTGCCGATCTTCTTACTCTTGATAGTTCAAAAATGTATGGACCAAAAGGTACAGGAATTCTTGTTTCAAAAGCAGATATTTCACCCATTATGTTTGGAGGGGGACAGGAAAATAATCTTCGTCCGGGAACCGAAAATGTTGCGGGTATTGTCGGGTTCGCTTCTGCATTCGCTCTTGCTCAAAAGGAACGTGTGACAGAATCGAGACGTTTACGTATTCTTCGTGATCGCTTGAAAGCAGAACTTCAGAAAAAAGTGAAGGGGATTAAAATAAATGGTGATCTTGAAAAAAGACTCCCCAACAATCTCAATATTTGTATCCCCGGTCTCGATGCGGAGTATGCAGTACTTCGTCTAGACGCTCTCGGTTTTGCGATTTCTTCTGTTACAAGTTGCAAGAGTCTTAGTGGGGATCCGTCATCATATGTGATAGAGGAGTTGTACGGAGACGAATCATGTTCTCGAAGCTCTCTCCGCATTACTTTAGGAAGATGGACTACAGACGGAGAAGTTCGACGATTGGCTGCCGCTCTCTTGACTGTGCTATAAGGGTAGTATAATGGCGGGGACGAGGGGAGAAATGTAAGAAGT
>CALRBL010000026.1 GCA_943354075.1 Candidatus Nomurabacteria bacterium
TTCTTAAAGGAGGTCGCGGAGGTCTTGGAAATCTTCACTTCAAAGCTTCGACCAATGTTACTCCACAAGAATCAACTCCAGGACGCGCCGGTGAAGAAGCAGAATTTTTGATCGAACTTCAACTCACCGCATCCGCTTCATTTATCGGACTTCCCAATGCCGGAAAATCCAGCCTCTTGAATGCGCTCACACGAGCAGATGCAAAAGTTGGTGACTATCAATTCACTACACTCGAACCAAACCTCGGAGCACTTTATGAATTCGTCATTGCAGATATTCCAGGACTCATCGAAGGGGCTGCTGACGGAAAGGGACTTGGACACAAATTTCTTCGTCACATCAAGCGCATAGAAATACTTTTTCATTGTATTTCTCTTCAGAATGATGATGTTTTAGAGGTGTATAAAACTATTCGAGATGAACTCGAAGCTTTTGATGTCGAAGTTGCCAAAAAGCCCGAGTATGTCATCTTCACCAAATCTGATGCACTGACTAAGGAGGAAATCGATGAAAAGATTGAAAGTATTCTGCCGCTCATAAACAAAAAGTATTTCGTTATTTCAGTATTTGATATGGAGGCCATCAAAACCCTCTCTGATGGTATTTTGAAATTGCTGAGGAAATAGGGGGAATTGATAAAAAGTTGAGAAAATCTTTAAAACTTCCTGAGCTATTTTGTGAGAGTCTAGCTGAATGAAAGATTTTGATAAATGGAATGAAAAGAAAAAGAGTGTGGATGAAAATACTACCATCATCGGAGTGCACGAACGTGAAATCTGATGGGTATCTTTAGGATTGAACGTCGGAGTTGAAACTAATGGGAAGCATTTGGAATTTGAACGTCCTGTGCTTGTTATTAAGAGATTTAATAAAGATATGGTGTGGATTCTCCCTGTAACATCACAAGATAAAACATCACTTTTCTACGAAAAATTTGATTTTCAGGGTGTAAATAATTATGTGGCTCTTAGTCAAATAAGAACAGTGAGTACCAAAAGATTTCTTCGTAAAGTAGGGATAGTTAAGAAGGGGGAATTAAAGAGGATTGTGGAGAAAGTGATTACCTTTCTTATTACAAACGAAGACCCGCGGTAAAGCGGGTCTTCTCGGAGGCCGAAGCCATAATACAAATATAATACCAAGGGGTAATTCGAAGTCAATGCTTTTTTGTATGTCTTTTTTCTGCTAAGCTGCTAAGATGCCCATCATGCCTGAATCCGAATATATCACTACTATCGGCCTTGAGATCCACGCCGAGCTTAAAACTCTGACCAAGATGTTCTGCCGTTGCAAGAACGACCCCGACGAAAAACGTCCTAATGTGAACGTGTGTCCGATCTGCATGGGACATCCCGGAACTCTTCCGTATATCAATAAAGAAGCGGTGAAGCACGTGCTCAAGGTGGGTGTGGCTCTTGGCGCGACCCTTGCTGATTTTTCTGAATTCGATCGAAAGAATTATTTCTATCCCGATATTCCTAAGGGCTATCAAATCAGTCAATACAAATTCCCACTTGTTTCAGGGGGTTCTTTGAATGGCGTTGACCTTACTCGTGTCCATCTCGAGGAAGATACTGCGAAGTCTTCGCATGATGTAGGCAAAGGGGATGAACAGTACAGCTTGGTGGATTTTAATCGCGCAGGTCTTCCACTTCTCGAGCTCGTAACCGGACACGGAACTGATCGAAGTATTCATAACGCAAAAGAAGCGGGTGATTTTGCTCGGGAACTTCAACTCCTGTTCCGTACTCTCGGTGTTGCTGATGCCAACATGGAAAAAGGCGAGATGCGTGTCGAAGCAAACATCTCTGTTTCAAAAGACAAAAATAAGTTTGGAACAAAAGTAGAGGTTAAGAATCTTAACTCGTTCCGTTCTGTCGAGCGGGCCATCGATTATGAAGTGAAGCGTCATATCGAACTCCTCGAAAAAGGTGAGACCGTCAAGCAGGAAACTCGCGGATGGGATGAAAACAAACAAACCACCTTTTCTCAGCGCGCTAAAGAAGATTCCCACGACTATCGTTATTTCCCCGATCCCGATCTTCCAAAGATGAAGTTGTCGGAAGTGTCGGAATTTTCAATCGATGCTTTGAAGAAAGAATTACCTGAATTGCCGTGGGAAAAGCGAAAGCGATATCTTGAGGTGTACAAATTGTCCGAACAGCATGCAGAGTTTTTTGTGAGTGATCTTAAATTATCAGAATACTTTGGCACGATTGCAAAAGAACTTTCTCCAGAAGAAATTCTTCTCGCTTCAAACTATGTCTCAGTGGACTTAATGGGGCTTTCTGAAAAAGAAGGATTCAAGGGATTTCCTCCGGCAGATCAGATTGTTGTGTTGGTAAGAATGATAAAGGTAGGGGAAATTTCTTCGCGAGGTGCGAAAGATATTCTTGCTATTATGGCGACCAAGGGAGGTGAAGCGCGAGCAATTGCCGAATCAGAAGGACTCTTCCAGAAGAGTGATGAAGGAGCTATTGAAGCGCTTCTCAAGCCTATTATAGAAGCAAATCCAACAGTTGTGGCGGATTATAAATCCGGAAAAGAAAGCGCGCTGATGTTTTTTGTTGGACAGGGAATGAAAGCTTCGAAAGGAAGTGCAAATCCAGAGGTGCTCAAGAAAGTGACGATACGGCTGATCTCTTAATTTGACTAATAGTTGAGTTTTTCTTTACGGAGACTTGAGGTGTCTTCGCTAAACTATGTTCAGGCTTAAGTAGATGAACTTAAGTCGTGGGTATGTGACGGTTTCAAGGTGTTGCCCTCATCAAGCGACACCTGTGGGTTCGACTCCCACCGTACCCATCCTTATTGACACCATTCTTTGTATTTCATATGATGGTGTTGCTTGATGAGGGCGACACAATAAAAGCCGTTTCGAAGGTTCGAAACGGCTTTTGTCGTCTCTTTCCTTCGTATGTTACAATAGCCCCATATGAAAAAGACAAAAATCGCCATCAACGGCGCGGGACGAATTGGACGAGCATTTTTGAAAGCTGCTTGGGGAAGACCGGAGGTTGAAATTGTTGCGATGAATGATCTCACTTCGATCGACAACATTGCATATCTTTTGAAATACGATTCTGTATATGGAATTTCCGATCTCGATATCAAAGTTGAAGACGGAAATCTTGTCATCAACGGTGAGACGGTTCGCTACGTTTCCGAAAAAGATCCAAAGACTCTTCCTTGGAAGGAACTCGAAGTAGATGTGGTTGTCGAATCAACGGGATTCTTTACAGATTACACTGCGGCTCGTGCTCACATCGAAGCTGGTGCTAAAAAAGTGGTTATCTCTGCTCCAGCAAAAGGCGCTCCCGCAGATGCTACCGAAGGAATGGTTCTTCTCTCCATCAACTGCGACACCTTGAAAGAAAAAGTGGTCAGCTCAAACGCATCATGCACCACCAATGCTTCAAGTCCTGTTGTTGCGATCCTCAATGAAACTCTCGGAATCGAGAAGGCGATCCTCAACACCACTCATGCATACACTGCATCTCAGGCCCTTGTCGATGCACCATCAAAGAAAGATATGCGTGAAGGACGCGCTGCCGCTATAAATATGGTGCCAGCGTCTACTGGTGCCGCAAAAGCACTCGGACAAATCATCACCGATATCGACGGAAAGTTTGATGGTATCTCAGTGCGCGTTCCTGTAGTTGCCGGATCTCTTGCTGACATCACTTTCATTTCTAAAAAAGACACGACTGTTGAAGAGGTAAACCAGATCCTCCGTGATGCAGCCAAGACAAAACGATGGGAAGGAATTTTCCAAGCAACAGATGAAGAGCTCGTTTCAAGAGACATCATCGGCAACATTCACGCGTCGATCGCCGACCTTTCGATGACACGTGTAGTTGGAGGAAATCTGGTGAAGGTGTTGGCGTGGTACGACAACGAACGTGGGTATACTGAGACGTTGGTACGGCATGTGATAAAAACAGGACAATTTTTGAAATAAATGAAAATCTACTTCGCATCAGATCACGCAGGCTTTGAACTCAAGAATACGCTTGTAGCGTATCTTCGTGATGAGAAGGGGATGGAGGTGGTTGATTGTGGAGCCTTCGAATACGACGAAAAAGATAACTTTACGGTGTGGATTCCAAAAGCAGTCAAAGAGGTCGAGCAAGACATGGAGAACAATAATTTTGAAAGTCGCGCTATCATTCTTGGAGGCTCTGGAGAAGGAGAAGCGATGGAAGCAAATCGTTTCAAGGGAATTCGTGCGACGGTTTTCTACGGAGGAGATACAAAGATTCTCGAATTGTCGAAAGAACATAACGATGCAAACGTACTTTCTCTCGGCGCTCGTTTTCTTACGGAAGGTGAAGCAAAAGAGGCTGTTGATATTTGGCTCGCTGCTACATTTACTGGCTTAGAGCGATATGAACGACGCAATGACGCGCTCGATGATGATGCAGTTTAATTAAAAATATATGATTGTTCTACCCGCCATTATCCCCGAAAGCATCGAAGACCTTGAGACGAAACTTCTCATGGTGAAAGGTCTTGTACGCAATGTGCAGATTGATATTTGCGACGGACGGCTGACGCCGTCCGTCTCTTGGCCTTTCGAGAACGAGCATGGCGAGATCGAAGAGATCCTTGCCCAGCAGCGCGGTCTTCCATTGTGGGAGAACTTTGATTTCGAATTCGATCTCATGGTTACCAATCCAGAACGAGAATACGAGAAGTGGATCGATGCAGGTGCAACGCGTCTCATCTTTCACTACAAAGCAACTGATACCGACAAACTTAAAGACCTCATTCAGAAGACCAAAGATCGTGGCGTAGAAGCAGGTCTCGCACTTCATCTTGCTGATCCTGTCGAGACTATCGCGGATTTCATCGGCCTCATCGATTCGGTGCAGTTCATGGGCATCAATCGCATCGGCTTTCAGGGAGAACCCTTCGACGAGCAAGTGCTCGCAAAAGTTCGAAAATCAAAAGAGCTCTATCCAGACCTTATTGTCAGTGTGGATGGTGGAGTCAATGCGGATACGGCACCACTTCTTGCGGATGCCGGCGTCAATCGGCTCGTCATTGGCTCGGCCATCTTCAATACGCTCGATGTGCAGGAAACGGTAGGCTATTTCAAGTCTTTGATGTAAAATCAGTCTATATATGATTTCAGACCAGCAGATCGCCGCTCTTAAGAAGAACGCCAACGACATCAGGAAGTCCATCATCGAGATGCTTCTCGAGGCGAAGTCAGGTCACACCGCAGGGCCTCTCGGTATGAGCGACATCTTCGCGGCGATGTATTTTAATATCCTGAAGCACGATCCGAAAAATCCTTCGTGGGACGAACGCGATCTCGTGGTGCTTTCGAATGGTCACATCTGCCCTGTTCTCTATGCTGCCATGGCACATTCTGGATATTTTCCTCTTGAAGAACTCCAGACACTTCGAAAATTTGGTTCAATCTTGCAGGGACATCCTCACCGAGAATTTTTACCTGCGCTTGAGACAAGTTCGGGACCACTCGGTTCGGGACTTTCACAAGCTGTTGGAATGGCGCTCGCGCTTCGTTTGGATGATCACAAGATCACCAACAAAGATCGTATGGTGTACTGTTTCCTCGGTGACGGGGAATTGAACGAAGGTCAGAACTGGGAAGCGATGATGCTCGCAGGAAAAGAAAAGCTCGGTAACTTGATCGCGATCGTTGACCGCAATCATATTCAGATTGACGGCTTCACAGAGGACGTCATGCCGCTCGAATCACTCTACGAGAAATGGGCATCATTCAATTGGAAAGTCTTCGAGATCAACGGTCATGACTTCAAGGAGATTATCGAAACGATAGAAGAAGCCAAAGCAGTGCGCACCCATCCTGTCGTCATTCTTTCATACAACATTCCTGGTAAGGGTGTGAAGGAGTTTGAAAACAAACCGTATTGGCACGGCAATCCTCCGAATGCGGAGCAGGCGGCGATGGCATTAGCTGAACTTAAAAAAAATGATTAATCCAGATCTAAAACTAAACCCCGACATCTTCTCTGTTGATGTAAAGCAGGTCCCTATCCGCCAAGGTTTTGGTGAGGGACTTGTGGAAGCAGGAAAAGAAAATGAGAATGTGGTTGCACTTGTTGCGGATCTTACTGAGTCTGCGAAAGTAGATGCTTTCAAGAAAGAATTTCCTGAACGTTTTTATGAAATTGGAATTGGTGAACAGAATATGGCATCAGTTGCTGCGGGTATGGCGCACATGGGAAAGATTCCATTTATCGCGTCTTATGCGATGTTTTCCCCTGGAAGAAATTGGGAACAAATTCGCACTACTGTTGCGTATAACAATGTCCCTGTAAAGATTGCAGGTTCGCATGCTGGAGTGTCTGTTGGTCCTGACGGAGGAACGCATCAAGCAATCGAAGATATCGCAATCACTCGTGTTATTCCAAAGATGGAAGTTATTTCTCCGTGTGACGCGATTCAAGCGCGAAAGGCAACTATCGCGGCAGCCAAGACTGACAAACCAACATATATTCGTCTTACTCGCGAGAAGACCCCGATTATTACTACCGAAGATACGCCATTTGAGATAGGAAAAGCTTACACCTACTGGACTGCAAAAGATGACAAACCAAAGGTTGGAATCATTGCAACCGGTGCACTTCTTCACAAAGCTCTCCAAACTGCAGATGAACTTTCGAAAGAGGGAATTGAAGTTGAAGTGTTGAACGTCGTCACTATTAAGCCTCTC
>CALRBL010000027.1 GCA_943354075.1 Candidatus Nomurabacteria bacterium
ATCCGCATCACTATCCACTGATATATGATAGGTAATGACACAATTAGTGCTTACTGCGATCTCCGCATCATCAATACTTACCGTGGCACCTGTTGAGTTATTTGTATAACTTGAACCACAGTTTGAAAAACCAAACGTGCCTACATCACTCGCATCCCCTGTGATCGTATCAGTAAGATCTACACCAGTTGCGAGACCATCCCCATTGTTATCAATGGTCAATGTATATGTAATGTCCTGACTTCTTATAACAGTGTTGTCAGCGTCGTTTTCAGCAGACGTAACAGTAAGGGCTGGAGTAGCGTCTACGGTCAAAGTACTTGCAGATGTATTCATTGGATCATTCCCCCCCTCGTCTGCTTCCGCAACATCTGCACTTATAATAAGACTAGTACCCTCATTTAATGGAGTATCTACACTTATGACAAAAGTGATCGTACAGGTAACACCGCTATCTACATCTACAGAAGAAATAGTAAGCGTAGGTGAGCTAAACAATGGACTTGGTGTGCCACATGTTGTGTAATTGAAAGTACCAGGAGTGCCCATATCGGTTGGAATGCTCGCGGTGAGGGAAGTTGAAGCATTAGTTTCTCCAGTATTCTCAATTGTAATAGTGTATGTAATCGATTGATTAGGTGTGACTGTATTATCTGCATCGTCTTCTGAAACAATCACAGCGAGAGTGGGTAGTGTGGTGACGTCCACAGTGAGGACGCTCGTGCTCGTTGTGTTAGGATTGTTTCCTCCTTCTGTTGCAACACCAACATCGGCACTATTTGTAATTGTTCCTTGATGATCCGCATCACTATCCACTGATATATGATAGGTAATGACACAATTAGTGCTTACTGCGATCTCCACATCATCAATGCTTACCGTGGCACCTGTTGAGTTATTTGTATAACTTGAACCACAGTTTGAAAAACCAAATGTCCCAACGTTTCCGACATCTCCGGTGATCGTATCAGTAAGATCTACACCAGTTGCGAGACCATCCCCATTGTTATCAATGGTCAATGTGTACATAATATCCTGATTCTGAGCAACAGTATTATCTGCATCGTCTTCTGAAACAATTACAGAGAGATTAGGTTCCGAAAATGAGTCTGTATTACGCGAACCGCTTCTTCTTCGAGGAGCTAAGTAGCTCGGTGAGGCAGTTGTCACAGGTACTTGCATCGTGTTCGAAATACTAAGTTCTGCAATTTTTGCGCGTGTCAGCGGCCCAATGCGACCTAGCATCGGAATACCGTTCGCTTGCTGGAATGCAGCTACAGAAGCTTTTGTTATCTCGCCAAAATAGCCAGTGATTTCAGGATGAGTATAGAACCCTTCGGTTTTAAGAAATATTTGTAATTGACTTACATCATCACCCTGTAGTCCAATATACAAATCACGAGAAAGGATTGGTGCCGTGTTTATAACTGTCGTCGTAATAGAGTTTTTTAGGGTAAGCTCGTTCAGTAATTCCCGAGTTTTTGGGCCGACATAACCGAAGCCTGCAGCACCTGAAGAGGCAATGCTCTTACTTAACTGGAAAGCCTCTACTGCTCCCTCTGTAACTGTGCCAAAAAATCCAGTAACATCAGCCTTAAAAAATCCTAAATCTTTCAGAGTCTGTTGCAAAACCGAAACATCGGGACCTGTGGAACCAATTGTTAGTGGGCGTTCAAATGTTGCGGCAAATGTACTAGAAACAAATACCGTACAAAGCATGAGTGCTATAAAAAAATAAATTAGACGCCTGTGCATATATAAATATTATTATAATACAATCTATGTCTACTGCAAAGCTAGCCCTACCCCAATACTTTTTTCAAATACTTTCCTGTGAAGCTCTTTGGATTGTTCGCCACCTCTTCAGGAGTTCCCTTTGCAACAATTTGTCCACCACCGACTCCTCCTTCAGGACCAATGTCGATGACATAGTCAGAAGATTTAATGAGATCCATATTGTGTTCGATTACCAAAACAGTATTTCCTTTGTTTACTAATCTCTGCAAAATCTCAGTGAGCTTACGTACGTCTTCATAGTGAAGTCCGATGGTCGGCTCGTCGAGAATATAAATAGATTTCTGAATATGTGGACGATACAACTCAGCAGAAATCTTTACACGTTGAGCTTCTCCTCCCGAAAGTGTTGTCGCCGATTGTCCAAGTTTGATATATGAAAGACCTACTTCGTTGAGAGTCTTCAAGCGATCATAAATAGAAGGAATGTCTTCAAAGAATGCGAGACCTTCTTCGACAGTCATTTCAAGTACATCAAAAATACTTTTCTTTTTATACTTCACCTCCAGAGTTTCTTTCATGTACCGCTTACCATTACAAATATCACAAGTCACAAAGACCGTTGGAAGGAAATGCATCTCCACTTCGATCATGCCGTTTCCCTGACAAGTCTCACATCGTCCTCCTTTCACATTGAAAGAAAAACGATTTGCTTTCCATCCTCGTGCGCGGGCTTCGTTGGTTTCGGCGAACATGTCACGAATATGGGTGAAAGCGCCAGTATACGTAACAGGGTTCGATCGTGGTGTACGACCGATAGCTGACTGATCGATGAGAATAGCGCGACCAAGATATTCTGAACCAGTAAAGCTTCCGACATTGTAGATATTTGCAGTGCGCTTGCTTCGTTCGAGTTTTGCTTGAAGATTTTTGTAGAGAAGTTCATATACAAACGAAGACTTTCCCGATCCTGATACTCCAGTGACCGTGATGAGTCTGCCGAGTGGAATATCTACATTCATATTCTTGATATTAAAAATATTTCCACCTCGAATAGAAATCTTTCCCGCTTCCTGATCGCGACGTTTCTTCGGCACTTCGACGACTGTTTCCTGACGCAAATACGAAAGAGTGAGAGAATTCGAAGTATTTTTCTTTGCAGTCAAAAGATCTTCGAGATATCCAGCGACCACGACTTCCCCTCCGTGAACTCCAGCACCGGGACCGACATCGATGATGTAATCGGCGGCATATATAGTGTCTTCATCGTGCTCTACGACAATAATGGTGTTCCCCGCATCTCGAAGTGAAAGGAGGGTTTTGATGAGACGATCGTTGTCGCGCTGGTGAAGACCGATAGTTGGCTCGTCCAGCACATAGAGCGCACCCACAAGACCGGATCCAAGCTGCGAAGCAAGACGAATGCGTTGTGCTTCACCTCCCGAAAGTGTGTTTGCTTTTCGTGAAAGTGAAAGATATTCGATTCCCACATCGTTCATAAAGTTGAGACGGTTTTGAATTTCTTTCACAATGACTTTCGAAATTTCTTTTTCTTTCGCGGAAAGTTTGAGTGATTTGAAAAATGTAAGCGCTTCTTTAATAGATCGATCAACAAGATTAATGATGTTGATCTTTTCTCCGTTTTCTATAATGAACACATGAAGTGCTTCGGGACGAAGACGCTTACCCGCGCACACGGGACATGCTTCGTTTACAAAAAATCCGCGAGTACCAAGACCGTTACATTCAGGACATGCACCGTATGGAGAGTTGAAAGAGAAAAGACGTGGTTCGATTTCGGGATATGAAAATCCATCGAACGGACACATGAATTTTGAAGAAATGAGATGATCTCCGTTTGAAGCGACGATACGCAAAAGTCCTTCCGCTTCTTCGAGTGCTTTTTCGATTGCTTCGTTTAGTCGTTCATCAAAACTTTCTTTTTGTTTTTTGTCTTTTGATCGGAGTTCGGAAATATAGAAACGATCCACGAGAATATCGATGGTGTGCTTGCTATTTTTTGCCATCACAATCTGCTCGCGTAATTTGTGAGTCTTGCCGTCCACGCGTACTTCTTCATATCCTTTACCCAGCATGTCGTAAAGAAGTTGGTAATATTCACCTTTTCTTCCGACAACCATCGGAGCATAGATAGAAAACATTCCGTTATCCACCTCCACCCCCATCACCTTGATGGGCATCTTAGCCGAACCTGCTAAGATGCCCATTTCATCAATTTCGTTAACGGTCTTCACAATGCTCTCAAGAATTTCTTCTTTTGAAAGTTTTTTGATTTCACGATCACAGACGAGACAGTGCGGTTTTCCAATGCGCGCGTAAAGAATACGGAGATAGTCGTAGATCTCGGTGATAGTAGCGACAGTCGAACGTGGATTGTTCGAACGAGATTTTTGATCGATAGAAATTGCGGGAGAAAGTCCGGTGATTTCGTCGACATCCGGCTTTTGCATCTGTCGAAGAAACTGACGAGCGTATGAGGAAAGTGACTCAACATAACGACGTTGTCCCTCGGCAAAGATAGTGTCGAAGGCAAGAGATGATTTTCCCGACCCCGAAAGACCCGTGATGACAATCATCTTGTTGCGAGGCATTTCCACAGTAATATCCTTGAGATTGTGGGTGCGGGCACCTTTAACAGTGATGAGATCTCTGGGATTTTGGTTAGAATCTTTCATAACGGCTCCATAGTACAGCAAATGGGGAGATAAAGGAAAGCCCAATCCGCTGGCGCGGATTGGGCTTTACATGGGTGAGAAGAGACTAATCACTGAGGACATTGGCTCGACGGAGGAAGCCATGGTAGGGACGCACCAAGGCCGCCGTAGAATCGTCGGCGAATGCTTCTTCCGGATCAACTTCCGGTGGTGGTTCAGCAGATTGCTGAACCTGCTGAGCCTGCTTTTGCTCAATAAGCACGACAGGCTTTTCCTGTTGCTGCTGCAACATCAAGGCCACAACTGCTTCGTCTGGGCAGACGACATTATCAAACTCGTCACCGAGTGGAGATTTAGGATCGGACATATATATATGCTTTGGGTTTTTGTGCGAAACGCAAGGCGGGATGCCAAGCGGTTCTTATTTCAGATTATATACCTCCTTTTTAAAAATAAAAGAGCCGCCCTGTTGCCAGGGCGGCGTGTGATCCGAAGGTTTCCTTCGGACGATTACTGCATGATGCGGTCGATCACAGTGTCGTGGATGTGCTCGGGGGAATTCCTTGCGTCCACTTCGATGCAAGTGATCTGGGACTGCTCCAACGCATTGTAGACTTCCCCTTCGTGTACGAAGTAATCACTCAGTCGATTACCAATCTTCACAGGGGTGTCATCAACCCGACGACGTCCTTTTGCTTCATCTTTTTTAGCTCGTGCCAAGCAGCGCTCAAGCGCGATGGCGGGATCGAGCTTGAAGATAATCGCAACTGTATCCCACAAGCGCCGATATTCTGGGAGGTTATCCCTGAACACCAAAGCTTGCTTAGGGGTACGCGGCACCCCAATGAAAATCCAAGGTGCCACCTCTTGAGGAATTTGTTCGAGGGTATAACTCCTGAGACATTCCATGGTCGGACCACAGGTGACAAGCTGTCCTTCTGCCATCCGCTCCACTTCATCCCCGAGAAAGTCAGGGTCGTGCTGCAGGAAATGTCGGAAGACATTACTCATACCAATCGAGACGGCTCCATGGATTCGGGGGGCGAGAAGTTCTGCTTGGGTATCTTTCCCGGAGCCTTGAGCACCGAGGACTAGGATGTTTGAATATTTTGTTCTGATCACTAAAGACTCCTTTGGTTGTTGGTGTACTCTTTCCTACACGTCATGCATAAGTAAGGCGGCATATAAAATACCACACAATCCCCAAACCTCCAAATCACCCCCTCAACTGCTCTCTCTTCCCTTTTATACCCTTGTTAGCATCGCGCTTGGCTTTGGCGACTTTTTTCTCTGCTTTCATAGTGCCTTCGAGGAGCGCTTTTATCTCGTCGCGCAGTATCGCAGCCGTTTCAAAATCCAGTTCTTTCACCGCCTCAGCCATCTCTTTTTCTTTCATCTTGAGAACTTTCTTCGGATCTTTTCCATATGCTTCGGCATCCATCACGAGCAATGTCTTAATCGTCTTCTGGTGTTCGCTCTCGATATCCTCAGTAATATCTTTGATACGTTTGATAATAGTCTTCGGCGTAATACCATGTCTGGCATTGTATTCCACTTGAATAGCACGACGACGATTGGTCTCTCCCATCGCGCGCTCCATCGAGCCAGTGATGCGGTCTGCATAGAGAATCACTTTTCCTTCAACATTTCGTGCAGCACGACCGATAGTCTGGATGAGTGCGGATTCAGAACGAAGAAATCCTTCCTTGTCGGCATCGAGAATACCGATGAGTGCAACTTCAGGAAGATCGAGTCCTTCTCGAAGCAGGTTCACTCCAACAATGATATCGTACACACCTTTGCGGAGATCTGTAAGAATAACAATACGATCCAAAGTTTCGATATCGCTATGAATATACGCAGCCTTAATCTTTCTCTCTTTCAAAAATTCTGAAAGATCCTCCGCCATCTTCTTGGTAAGCGTTGTTGCGATGACACGAAAACCTTTTGCAATAGTTTTTTCTGCTTCTTCGATGAAATCAAAAATCTGTCCCTTGTAGGCGACAATGTCTGGCATTGCATCTGATGCAATGCCAGACATTGTCGAGATAATCGGACGCACTTCGATCTCGGGATCAATGAGACCAGTGGGACGGATGACCTGCTCCGCAATATTCTGCGAATTCTCAAGCTCATATTTTCCAGGAGTAGCGGTGGTGTAGACAATTTGTCCGGTGCGCTCGAGAAATTCCGGAAAACGAAGAGGACGGTTGTCGCGTGCAGACGGTAATCGAAAACCGAAATCAACAA
>CALRBL010000028.1 GCA_943354075.1 Candidatus Nomurabacteria bacterium
TATGTTCGACGATGAGAAGGCTCTCATTCGTGTCGACATGTCCGAATACATGGAAAAACATTCTGTATCCAAGATCATTGGTGCACCTCCCGGATATGTGGGACATGATGAGGGAGGAAATCTCACCGAGCTTGTTCGTCACCGCCCATATTCGGTGATTCTCTTTGATGAGATCGAGAAGGCGCATCCCGAAGTATTCAACATTCTTCTTCAGGTTCTTGATAATGGACGACTTACTGATGCAAAGGGAAAGGTAATCAATTTCAAAAACTCCATCATCATTCTCACTTCAAACATCGGTGCGCAGTATATCGATCGTATGGAAAAGATCGGCTTCACCACAAATACCAGCGAATTGAACCGCTACGAAGAAATGAAATCAAAAGTCATGGAGGCACTTAAAGATAATTTCCGTCCAGAGTTTCTTAACCGTCTCGATGAGACTATTGTGTTTGATGTGCTCAGCCCCACTGCTATTGAGAAGATTGTTACCATTGAAGTGGGGAAGGTGAAGAAGCGACTTTTGCAAAAAGATATTATTTTGGAAATTGCTCCCGAGGTATGTGAATTTCTCTCTAAGGAAGGTTACAATCCTGAATACGGAGCACGACCTTTGAAGCGCCTCATCCAGAACAAAATTCTTACCCCTGTCGCATCTCTCATTGTTCGCGATGGAATCATGAAAGGTGGTACCGTCATTGTCTCGATGAAACAGATATCGAAAGGTGTGAAGGATTTGAGTTTTGAAGTGAAAAAGGAAAGGAAGTCTGGGAAGACTAAAATTGCTGAACTTGCTTTGAAGTAAGGCGCGTTTGTGGTACATTTTTCAATATGCGTCGGTCGTATAGTGGCAATTACACCTGGCTGTAAACTAGGCGCCTTCGGGCTACGGGGGTTCGAGTCCCTCCCGACGCACAAAATAAGCACGCCCCCTTTTTCCTTCCCGGCGCACCATTCTTGTGGTATACAGCGGGTATGACCCGTTACCAGAAAGTCCTCAGCGTCATATTTTTCGCCGTTTGGCTATGGGCCGCTATCGACCCCACCTTTCGACAGACCTGGTTTTTGGAGAATATCCCTATCTTCATCTTCGTCCCTCTCGTTATTATCGCTGGTCGATATGTTGGTCTCTCGACCACGTCATACACTCTCATCGCCGTCTTCATGATGCTCCACATAGTGGGAGCACATTTTACGTATGAGAAGGTTCCAGGGGGTTATTGGCTTGGCGATCTTTTTAGTTCGGATCGCAACATGTACGATCGTTTTGTTCATATGTGTTTTGGATTGCTTGTCACGTACCCTGCATTTGAAGCACTTCGAAAAGTTTTGAAAATCCGCGAATATTGGTACTACTTTTTTACGTTCAATTTCATCATGATGTTCGCCGCTGGGTATGAGATCATTGAATGGATCACTTCTATAAAATCTAATCCTGAAGCTTCCATGGCATATATCGGTGCACAGGGTGATATTTGGGATACGCAGATCGATATGTATGTTGCGGGACTTGGGGGTCTCTTTACTTTGTCAGTGGTGTTTGTGTTGATGCAACGTGCAATCTCTTCTCATGTTTCCCCAAGTAATTCCTATGTGGTGATCGAAATGAAGCGGGTACTTCAAGATCTTCCTAATTTGCAGGATAAAAAGGTGCTCATCTTTGGCGCGGGAAATACCGCAATGGCGTGCATATATGCTTTGCAAGCTTTAGGTGTAAAAGATATTTCTATAATGAACAGAACTGAATCTAAGGCTCTGGCACTTGCCGAACAGTTCGGTATTCAGTACGCCAAAGGATTGGAGATTTTGACGGATATTCTCATTAATGCCACTCCGATTGGTTTGAAACCAGTTGATATTTTCCCCGTGAGTAATGAATTCCTTTCAAGGACGGAATATGTGTTCGATATGGTCTATGGTCAAACAGACCTTCAGACACGTGCCAAGAAAATAGGTATCAAAGTGATTGATAGAAGGGATATCCCCACGGATTTGCCTTCAAAACTGCTTTAAGGTATAGTGGTCGAACTATGTCACAAGACCGATTATTGCGCTTCAAATGCAGTGTTTGCAAAGAAGCTAATTATTACAGCAGCAAGAACAAGAAGCTTGTCACCAAAAAGCTCGAGCTTAAGAAGTATTGCGCTGGTTGTAAGAAGAGCACTACCCACAAAGAGGCAAAGATTACTGGGTAATCTCCTTTTCTCACTCTCAAAAAATCCCTTTCAAAAGAAGGGATTTTTTGTTATGGTAGGGAAGTCTTGCGGAGGCGCTCGACGTTGGGCCTATAGTTTCAATGGTAAAACATCGCACTCCAAACGCGAGGTTCCAGGTTCGAGTCCTGGTGGGCCCGCAAAAACAACGAGTGAACGTAGTGAGCGACTATGTTTTTGCAGGGTGCGGCTAGTAGCGGAGCGTGCCGCCCCGCAAACATTGCAAAGTATGTATTTTGTGATATAATTTTTCTAAATTACGAACCTTAAAAATTGCGAATTTCACTACAGCAGAGAAGTGCTAAACCTTGGCCACTCTCTGCTGTAGTGAAGAGCTCAGCACTTAACCCGTGCTTTAACAGGCACACAAAATAGAAAGAGGTAATAACGATGAATCCATCGATTACACCCATCAGTACAGGTCAGAAAGAACAAGTCGTTCGGGTAGTTTCCGACGCGACTCGCAAAGCCACCGGAACGGCGATCGATGAACTCGCGGAAGCGGGTGTTGTCAATTCCGAGAACCTCCAGCGGTTGCTCAAACGTGGCGACGAACTCGTCGCTTCGATCACCACCCTCGTCAAGCAGAAGCTCGCCGAGTTCGCGGAGAACATCGCCGGCTGTCTCAAACTCATCTCGGGTGCGGAAGTCCTCACTCTCGAATCCACCGACGGCAAAGAGATTATCTCTAAAGCGAAGGATGACTTCCCAGGCTGGATCGACGGCGATTTCAAAGGCTACGGCTGCGACGTCAAAAGCGAACCGACCGCCGAGGTTAAGGTCCAAGTCCACGAGATGATCAAGGATGGCGACTTCCGAATGATCTTTGGCGGACTCTCCAACAATCTGGATACCTTGTGCCTCACTCAGCCCCAGATCATCCAGTTCGTGAAGAAGTATCGCACATGGCTCCGCGATGGAGGATACGCCACATTCTTCCTGTTCAAGGTTGGTGACGAATTCTTCGTTGCGCACGTGCGCGTGTTCTCCGACGGCCTCAAGGTGTTCGTTTATCGCTTCTCGTACGACTACGTCTGGAATGCCGACGACCGCTATCGGGTGGTGGTTCCGCAACTGGCACTCGCAAGCTAGCGTCCTTGAGCCTTTGGCTCTCAATCCCTTTGACCCTCGCCGATATACTGGCAGGTCAAGGGGATTTTTTGATTTAGTAAAATCACCTACTGGGTATATACTGAAATCGCAATACATTGAGGTACTTCGGCTACGGCTTGGGTAACATGGTTGTGTTAAGTTACGTTCGAGAATTTTGCCGGGTTATGTAAGAATCTTGCCTTGCAAAAGAGTGGACGTATCTTCTCAAATAAAAAAACTAGCTAGTTGGTGCGGTGAACTGGAGGACTTCTATGTCCCAGATACGATTCAGCCTGTCCTCGGTGGGCAGGCGGTGTAACAGATGGTTCATCGCACATATTCTTCGTTGCGAACGTGAACGTGAACTCCGACGGCCTCAAGGTGAACGTTAATCGCTTCTCGAACGACAACGTCTGGAATGCCGACAACCGCAATCGGGTGGTGGTTCCGAAACACGCTATTTCTCCCATCACAGCCTGGTGGGAGTTTTCAATCCTTTTCGCCAACCTCCAAGCATTTTACCGACCTCTTCCAACTTCTCGGAAAGTCGAATATATTTCTCCGATGGTATCAGCTTGCTTTCCCATGCTAGTTGCGTGAAAAACTTAAGGGTATCCAGTTTTGAAATTACTTTTCCAAGCAGTAGAATCTTCGGTTCAGGTGGTAGATACACGCATGAAAAACTTAGATCTAAAACATCAAGGAATACATTCTCAATCTTTTGACCAATACCAAATCTTTCTACTCTCGGGAAGTCTCTGTGGAGCATTAGCCACAACTGGTAAGCTTCTTTTTGTTTCAAAATTACGCCAGGAGTCGGGGGGGGGGCTTGATTTATAGTTCATAAGAAATGGAAAAATAATAATAGATTACAACCATATCATATCCTTGGAAAATCTCTACGAAGCGTGGACGGAGTTTGTCCGTGGAAAGAAATACAAAAAAGACGTGGCAATTTTTTCACTAAATCTTTCGCATAATATTTTTATACTCCATGAGGAGTTGAAGAATAAGACCTATTGTCACGGTGCTTATAAGGCATTTGCTATCAACGATCCAAAGCCTCGAAGCATTCATAAAGCTACGGTGCGGGACAGACTGCTCCATCATGCGGTCTATCGGGTGCTTTATCCTTATTTTGATCAGAAATTTGTCTATGATTCGTATTCGTGCAGGTATAACAAAGGAACTCATAAAGCCCTTGACCGATTCGCTCATTTTTTTCACAAAGTATCACGCAACAATCATCGAACGTGCTGGGTGTTGAAATGCGATGTCCGCAAGTTCTTCGCTTCCGTAGACCATTCTATCCTTCTCGATATTGTCAAAAAGCACATGCCTGACCCAGATATTAATTGGCTCATCCAGAATATCATCGGTAGTTTTCAAAGTACCAAAGCAGGGAAGGGTTTGCCTCTCGGAAACCTCACCTCTCAACTTCTGGTGAATGTTTACATGAATGAATTCGATCATTATGCGAAACACATGCTTAAACAAGAATGCTATATTCGTTATGCCGATGACTTTGTCATCATGTCTCACGTTAGGAATGAACTTACTAAACTTATTCCTGAGATAGATAGATTTTTAGAAGGAAATCTTAAGCTGTCACTTCATCCTAATAAAGTTTTTATCAAGACATTCGCTTCAGGAATTGATTTCCTAGGCTGGGTGCACTTTCCTGATCATCAGGTGTTGCGAACCGCTACCAAAAAAAGAATATTCCGAAATATGCATGAAGAGATGAAAGAAGAGACGACCCAATCGTATATTGGACTGCTTTCTCATGGTAATGGTCTTAAATTGAAAAAGAGGATTCAAATGATATCAGATTCTAGAACGGAATAGCCTATCTGTTTTTTCAGACACGATTGATGATATTATAAATAAACATATGCGAAACACTACTCTCCTCTTTCTCATTAAAGAGACCAACGGCACGATATCTGATATTTGTCTCGCAATGAAAAAACGCGGATTCGGTACGGGGAGATGGAATGGAGTGGGAGGAAAGCTGGGTGAGGGTGAATCAATTATGGATGCGGTCGTGCGTGAGACAAAAGAAGAGATAGATGTAGTGCCGAAAAATATACAAAAGATTGCTGAGCTTACTTTCACCTTCGCAAACAATCCTGATTGGAACCAGGTCGTTCACACCTATTTCTGTGAAGAATGGGAAGGAACACCCACCGAGAGTGAGGAGATGGCGCCTGCATGGTTTGCAGTTTCCGATATTCCGTTTGATAAGATGTGGCCCGATGATATTTTCTGGTTGCCGAAAGCGCTTGCCGGAGAAAAGATAAAGGCGAGTTTTACTTTCGGAGACAATGACGTTATCCTCGATCAGAAGGTTGAATCTCTATCCAGTGAATCCTCTGATCCCTCTTAAACCACGTCATTTGTCGTTTTGCATATTGGAAGCTTACGAGTTTGATTTGTCTCTCCATTTCCTCTCTTGAAATTTTATTTTGCAAAAAATACGCCATGTAGCGGTACTCAAGACCAAGACCCTCTAGTCGTTTCCATGAGAGACCATTTTTGTGCAATTCTTCAGTTTCTTTGAGCATGCCTTTTTTAAGTCGTTTTTCAAGGCGTGTTTTGATGCGATCTTTCAACATCCCGTCTTCAAACTTTAATCCGATCTGAAGTGGTGTGTAGCGAGGATTGAGCTTAATTTTAGGCACTCCACCAAGCGCCGCGACGATCTCAAGTGCGCGGATCAACCTTACTTTGTTTTCTTTTCCGATTTTGTCGGCACGCTTTGCATCAATCTTGTGAAGTATTTTGTAAAGGTCATCTCCTCCAAGTTTTGCGAGTTTGATGCGCAAGGGTCTGTTTACTTTTACTTCGGGTAAAATGAGACCATCTACAATTGCTTGAATATAGAATCCGGTACCTCCGCATATGATGGGAAGTTTTCCGCGCTTTAAAATATTATCGATCACTTCGTAGGTATGTTTTTGATAGCGGTCGACAGAATAGTTTCTATCTGGAGAGGCGACATCCAACATGTAGTGGGGAATACCCCCCATTTCTTTTTTTGTAATTTTCCCTGTACCAAGATCAAGTCCTTTGTAAACTTGTCGAGAATCTGCAGAAACAACCTCTCCATTGAGTTTCTTTGCAAGGGTTACGGCAAGGTCACTTTTTCCGGAAGCTGTGGGTCCGAGTATTACCAAGATTGCAGGCTTGTCTGTCATGAGATATATGGTGCCGGGGGAGGGA
>CALRBL010000029.1 GCA_943354075.1 Candidatus Nomurabacteria bacterium
TGCCGATTCCCTTGCCTTTCTGCGACACGAGGGGCGGCAATTCTGACGCGCGGGAGCCCGTCAAGGGTGGGGGGAGCGAGGAGGAACGAGCCATACTGCGGCGCGGCGGACACTTTCTTGGCTGATACGATTTCAACATGATGAATTTCTTTCTAAACTGCAACTGCTGTTTATGTTCAAACGTCATTCCATGACCGAAGACCGGTCACTTCATTCAGTTTCAGGAAATACTTTACCACACCATTCATAAAACACAACACCCGCCGGTAAGGGCGGGTGTTGTGTTGATTTGACTGATAAAGATTAGATATTCACTGCGAGAATCTCGGTAGACTGGGTTTTTCCCCAACAAGGCTTGGAAGCGCTCCAAGGCTGTCCCCCGCTCTCCTTGAAGAGAAGGGATCCGTACTCGAGATTTCCCTCAAGTGTGTGGATATCCATACCAAGTTTCTTAGAACGAGCTGAGTGGTACTTTTCATTGATCTGCATCACTCCAACGTCGAGACTGTTAACCTTACCACGTAGCACTACTCCGTCGGAGTTGAACTGGCGATAAGTTGATTCACATCGTGCAATCTCGGCGAGAAGAGGTGTGTCTTTGAAGTATTCCTTAGTAATGTTCTTGATGTCTTCGGTACTAGTTGCGTTCGTGATGTCTATCTTGATTTCTACGGTGGTAGTCGCAGCCTCGAACTGCTGACTGGTCGGTTCCTGAATGATGTTCGGGGTACCGGTTACGGTCACGAACATCATAGAACTGATAAGAAGTTGTAAAATAAGCTTTTAGTTAGCTGGTAATCCGCATGTCCGTTACTTTCGCATTATGCTGGTTGCACAGTTCTCTCAAAGAAATATCCTGTCTCACTCCCCTTTTCTACGTAATACGTATATTTAATGTCGGGAGGACAGGAACAAGCCTTTGAAATAAAAAGCCAGATCTCATCTGGTTACTAATACTATAGCAGGAATCAGACTCAAAGTCAATGATTTTACTCGAAAATAGCATGCCCTTCCAGCGATTATATGGCTTTAAATATGGCTTAATTAGACAACAAGGCTTGACCTAATGACAACCTTAATGGGGTAGTTTTACTTGCATGTGAGAGACCTTTCGTATCCGGCCGCCACTGCCTCGGATTCCGACCCAAAAAAGACCTTGTTTTCCTCTTTTATGCTTTTGGCAGTGCCACAATCAACCGGAAAGTACTTCTTTCCTTGCTTTGAGGCGACATATCCACCCTCACTTTTTGCTTCAGAGACTGGTTTTACTTCTTTTACCTCTTGAACCAGTGTGGGAGCAACAGCCCTTTGTTCTGTGACTACTCGAACAGGTTCACTACCCTCCCCCGTCTTCCCAAAGACCGACAATCCGAAAACTGCCAATCCAACGACTGCGACAACCGACAATCCGACGATAACATTGCTTTTTTTATTCATTTTGATATATTGTTACAACTTGCTGGTAATGCAGAAATCCTACCGCAACACGTATCAAATAAACCCGAAGAAAACCTCAACAAATAATCAAATCCTATGGCAACAAAAAAGGCCGCCGGTTCGGCCAAAAACCTCACAGATTCCAACCCAAAATACCTCGGTATCAAGCTTTATGCTGGTGAATCTGCTTCTGCAGGAAGCATCATCGTACGACAACGTGGCACTAAGGTACTTGCCGGAAAGAACGTAGGAATCGGACGAGATCACACCCTTTTTGCTCTTAAAGAAGGAAAGGTATCCTTCGGAAACAAGCGAAAGCAGAACTTCGACGGTAGCACTACTACTCGAAAGATCGTCAACGTTCAGTAAATCTTTCTAAATTGATACTCACAATAAAACCCCCGAATTCGGGGGTTTTATTGTTTTACTTGACAAACCGATATTACTTTGTTAGTATTTAAATTAAGTAACGGAAGCAATCGCCAAAACTGTGTGGTCTGGAGCTACCAAAGACTACAGCAGCTAGAATGCATTCCGCATATACTGGAGCAAAAAACCGTTGCTGGGCGAACCCAGCAAAACCTCGACCGTCTTTGAAAGGAGCGGTCGTTTTTTTTGTGGAAAAAAACTAAAATTAGAGAGCGTTGATAACTACCTTGAAAGATCCAGTGCTCTCCCCTGCCTTCACCTCGATATCATATTCACCCACCTCCTTGAGAGCTTTAGGAAGTTCGATTGAAGATTCAGGGACAATGATATTGGTCTGCTTGCTCAAAAGTGCTGCCAATTCATCTTTGTGAATTGCGGCAAAAAGGTGACCCTTTTCGTTGGCTTTTGCATCGATAGTGACAACAACCTCTTTGAGAGACTTGAGATTCTTAGCAAGAAGATCCGCCTGAACCTTTTCTGTTGCCACCTGTGTCTCTTTGAGCTTTTCAAGACGAGCGAGTGACTTTTCATTTGCCATTTCAGCCATTCCCTGTGGAAAAAGAAAGTTCAAGGCATAGCCGTCTGCTACATCTTTTACATCGTATTTACGTCCAACGCGGGCTACTTGTTTTAAAAATATTACTTTCATAGTGGGAATAGCATACTCGAAGCATGCCTTGAATGCAAGCTATTTGAGGAGTTCTTGGATGGCACGGTCAAGCTGAGGGTCCTTCTTTGCCTTTATATCCTCCTCGCTGATTGGTACTACAATATCTGGCATAATA
Source organism: Candidatus Nomurabacteria bacterium (assembly GCA_943354075.1). Classification (GTDB taxonomy): domain Bacteria; phylum Patescibacteriota; class Minisyncoccia; order Phycocordibacterales; family CALRBL01; genus CALRBL01. Next base: position 2,652 of record CALRBL010000029.1, read on the forward strand.
CCGTTATCTGAGATGGAAACTCCTTTAGGGGTCAACCAGCGGGCAATAGTGACCTTGAGTGAGGTGTCTTCGGTAATCGGGATGACTTCCTGAACCGAACCCTTTCCATATGACTTTTCCCCAATCAAGGTAGCTTTTCCGTACTCATGAAGGGCTCCTGCAAGGATTTCGGAAGCTGATGCCGATCCTCCGTCGATAAGGATGACAAATTTGAGCTTATCAGTAAAAAGGTTATATCCCTTACTTTTTTTACTGTCTTCTCCTCGTTCTCCACCATAATCTTCCCTTACAATCACTTTTCCTTGAGGAAGAAAGAAACTCGCCATATCAACAGCGGCGTTTAGATATCCTCCTGGGTTTCCTCGAAGATCGAGGATAAGCTTATCGCTCTTTGAAACCATAAATTCTCGAAGAGCATTGCGGAAGAGATTTGGAGAATCGGCGGTAAAACTGTAAAGCTGTATCATGAAAATCCCGTTATCTAATTTTTTGGTAGAAAGAGTCGGAATATTGATGACGTCGCGAGTCACTTCTATTTTGAATGGTTCTCCTTCGCTTCGTACCACAGTGAGAGTGACCACTGTTCCCTTTTTGCCACGAATATGTTTAATGGCTTTATCTGTAGACATTCCAGAAGTGAGCACCTCGTCAATCTTGATGATTTTGTCTCCCGCCTTAATACCCGAACGCTCTGCGGGAGTACCCTTCAAAGGTGCTATTACAGTAAGGATGCCTTCTTTAAGACCTACTTCCATACCCACACCTTCAAAGTTACCGCTGATCTCTTCTTCAAATGCTTTTGCCTCTTCAGGAGGGAAAAATACGGTGTAAGGATCACCAAGAGAATCGGTAAGACCTTGGATGGCTCCATACACCTTATCTTGATCGCTCACAGGAATAGTGCTGGTACCATGTGTCGCTACATATTTTGTATTGAGAGTGTTCCAAACCTCCCAAAAAAGTGCGAAGTCGACATCGGATGGTTTACCCATGTCACGGTTTTTGATAGACAAAGAATCTGCTGATACTTGTGAATGCCCTACATATGTACCAAGAGAGAACGAACCTAAAATAATTAAAGACGATACAAAAAGAATTTTTTTCATGTACTCGTAGTATCTCAAAATAGTATATACTTGTAAACATGAAATTCCCGAAATTGGGTCCCGGCCTTACCACAGGCGCGGCAGATGATGACCCATCAGGTATTGCAACATATTCACAAGCAGGAGCAACAACAGGATTTACCTTCCTGTGGATGGCACTCTTTACCTACCCATTGATGGTAGTGATTCAAGAAATGTGTGCACGTATCGGTATGGTTACCGGAAAAGGATTGGCGGCAAACATTCGCGAACATTATCCTAAGTGGATGCTCTACCTTATCGCTGCACTTCTTTTTGGTGCGAATGCATTCAATATTGGTGCAGATCTTGGTGCGATGGCAGAAGCCTCACGACTTCTCTTCCCTACTCTTCCTTTTGCAGGACTTGTTGTTGGATTCACCATCTTGAGTCTTTGTCTGCAAGTGTTCATGAGTTACAAGACGTACAGTAAGTATTTGAAGTGGCTTTCGTTCGCACTTTTTTCGTACATCATTACGGCGTTTACCATTACTCTTGATTGGGGGAATATCTTACAGAGCACTTTTGTCCCCACTTTTCATTTCACAAAAGAAAGCTGGCTTTTGATGGCTGCTATTCTTGGAACCACCATCTCTCCTTATCTTTTCTTCTGGCAAACTTCTCAAGAAGTCGAAGAGAAAAATAAAAATAGAGCTGGAGCTGAGGTTGAGGTTGAAGTAACTAAACAAGATATTTCGGAGATGCGAACAGACGTGGTTACAGGAATGTTTGTCTCAAATATTGTGATGTTCTTCATTATTGTCGTGTGTGCATCTACATTGTTTGGACAAGGCATCACATCGATCGATTCGGCGGCGGATGCAGCGGCAGCACTCAAGCCACTTGTTGGAAACGGTGCTTCACTTCTTTTTGCAATAGGAATTATCGGTGCGGGACTACTTGCCGTGCCCGTTCTCGCCGGTTCTGCATCGTATGCAATCTCTGAAAGTTTCAAATTAAAGTTTGGACTTTATAATAAACTCCACGAAGCTACTGCTTTTTATGGCATCATCGCCCTATCAATGCTTGTAGGTTTTGGTCTGAACTTTATCGGACTCGATCCCATCAAAGCCCTCATCTACTCTTCCATTGCTAATTGTCTGGTGGCTCCACTGATCATCATCCTCATCGTCAAGATGGCGAGCGACCGAGGTATTATGGGTCAATATACCAATAAGCGCTTTACTACTTTTTTAGGGTGGGTTCTGGTACTCATTATGTCGGTTGTAAGCCTTGGCATCCTTCTTGCATTGCTTTAAGATAGACTAATGGCGATACGCATTCCTCCTCAAAGTCTCGATTCAGAAAAAGCCTTTCTTGGCTCCATACTTTTGCGTCCCGATTCGATGATCGAAGTGATGGACACCATCTCGGTCAATACGTTCTACGCTGAAAAACATCGCAATATTTACGCAACGATGATTGAGTTATTCGGCAAAGGTGAACCGATCGATCTCGTTTCCCTTTCTACACGTCTCAAAGAAAAATCAATGATTGATCAAGTGGGTGGAGGAACTTATCTCGCCGAACTTGTGAACTTTGTTCCCTCCTCTGCCAACCTATCGCACTACGGATCAATTATCGAGAAAAAACAGAAGATGCGTGGTCTTATCGAAGCTGCCGAAGGTATCGTGCATCTTGGCTACGACGAAGCCGGAGAATTGGATGAGATTCTCAATCAGGCAGAAAAAAGTATTTTCGAAGTTACGAACTACACCTCGAATCGCAAGTTCATCGAACTCAAAGATACCCTCATGGGTGCATGGGATCGTATCGACAAACTCCACAAGAATCAGGGAGAATTGCGTGGAGTACCAACTGGTTTCCCTGAACTCGATGACAAGCTTCTCGGTTTCCAAAAATCTGACCTCATCATCCTCGCTGCCCGACCTTCGATGGGAAAGACGTCTCTCGCTTTGGATATCGCACGCAAAGCAGCAGTCGAACACGGCATCCCTGTTGGAATCTTTTCTCTCGAAATGAGCGCAGATCAATTGGTAGATCGTATGCTTGCTGCACAGTCGAATGTCGATTCGTGGAAACTGCGCACAGGAAAAAATCTTTCTCTCGAAGATGACTTCTCTCGTATTCGTGATGCCATGGATGTGCTTGCCAAAGCTCCTATCTATATCGACGACCAACCTGGTAGCAATATTTTGAAGATGCGATCCATTACACGACGACTGAAAAGCGACAAAGGTGTCGGACTCATTATTGTCGACTACCTTCAGCTCATGGAACCCGTGAAGACCAAAAATTCTGACAGCATGGTGAATCAGATCACTGAAATTTCGAAATCTCTCAAAAATCTCGCTCGTGAATTCGATGTGCCCGTTATCGCCCTTTCACAGTTGAACCGTGCTGTTGAAGCGCGTGGAGGAGAACCAAGACTTTCTGACCTTCGTGATTCCGGATCCATTGAACAGGATGCCGACGTCGTAATGTTCATTCACCGTGAAGACAAGTACAACAAAGAATCAGATCGACCTGGTATTGCACGCATCATGATCGAAAAACATCGTAATGGTCCCACCGGATTTGTCGAACTTTTCTTCAACGACAAGAAAACCACTTTCCAATCGATCGACAAAAATCAACACGGCGGAGACTTCGGAGGATTTTAATATTCATATACA